>CAZPCH010000022.1:0-7139 GCA_964585055.1 uncultured Christensenella sp.
CTTATTAGCGCATGGCTCCCCTTAATGTTTAAGGGGAGCTGTCTGAGCGACAGCGAGGACTGAGGGGATAAGCGAATAAAAGGGACGGCTTGCCGTCCCATCCTCAACCTGTCCGAAGGACAGATTTCACCCGCCGCAGGCGGATTTCATATGGCGGAGCCATATTTCACATGCCGCAGGCATATTTCACTTGCGCAAAGCGCAGATTTCTCTGCCGCAGTGCAAATTCCACCGCTTTGCGCATATACTCCCTCATGGACATTCTTTTTCCCCTGCTGCTGTGCGGCGGCATTCTCTTTTCCCTCCTCCGGGGCGGCGGGGAGGCGGTCATGGCCTCCCTCCTTTCCGGGGGCACGGAGGCTTTGAACCTGTGCATCCGCATGTGGGGCGGGTACATGTTCTGGATGGGCATTCTGGAGATCCTCCGCCGAGGCGGGCTAATGGAAAGCCTGTCCCGCCTGCTGTCCCCTGCCGTCCGCCGCCTATTCCCCTCGGCCGGAGAGGCCGTCCCCGCCATCACCCTCCATCTGGCCGCCAACATGCTGGGCATGGGCAGCGCCGCCGCTCCCTTCGGGCTGGAGGCCATGGAGAAGCTGGAGGCCTGCAACCCCCACCCCGGCCGAGCCACCCGGGAGATGTGCACCCTGCTCATGCTCAACGCCGCCTGCCCGGAGCTTCTGCCCACCGCCCCCATGGCCATGCGCCAGGCATGGGGGAGTTTGCACCCGGAAAGCATCTGGCTCCCCGCCCTCCTTTCCTCCCTGTGCGCCTTTTTTGCGGCGGTGGTCATGTGCTTATATATAAATAAGAAGGTTTCCCCATGAGCAGTCTCATCCTGCCCTGCCTTTTACTGCTGTTGATTCTCTGGGCTCTGTGGAAAAAAGTACCCGTGTTCACCGCCTTTTTGGAGGGCGCCGCCAAGAGCCTGCCCCTTTTAATAAAGATTCTCCCCTCCATGGGGGCCATGCTGGCGGTCATCTGCCTGTTTCGGGACAGCGGCGCCTTGGAGGCCGTCAGCAGTCTCCTCGCTCCCCTTTGTGAAAAAGTCGGCCTTGACTCCGCCCTTGTGCCCCTGCTCCTTCTGCGCCCTCTGTCGGGAAGTGGCGCGTCGGCTCTCACCGCCGAGCTCTACGCAGAATTTGGCCCCGACTCCCTGACGGGGCATTTGGCAGGGGTGCTCATGGGCTCCTCGGAGACGGTGGTGTATACCATGGGGCTGTACTTTGGCGCCGTCTCCCTCAAAGACAGCCGCTACGCCCTGCCCATGGCTTTGCTTTTGACCCTTTTGGCCGCCTTGGCGGGGCTTTTTTTCGGCACCGTGTGTTATAGGCCACCCCTCTGAACCCAGCCCTTTGGAGGTTTCAATTAAGTGTAATTTTTATGCATTTTCTCTCATTTTTATTGACATCTTTTCCCCTTCGTGGTATCCTTTGTGCCAATGTATCCTTCATTTGGTTGCAAAGTTTTTGTATGAATCGGGAGGAAGTTTTATGAACCCTCAAGCACCTGAATTCGGGCGGCGTCTTCGCACCGCCTTAAAGCGTCAAAGCATGACCCAGACGGAGCTGATCCGCCGTGCGGAGGCCATGGGCATCAAACTCTACAAAGGACAGGTCTGCCAGTATGCGGCGGGGCGCATCGTCCCCCGTCCTCAGGTGGTGCGTGCCTTTGCCCAGATATTGGACACCAACGAAGCGTATCTGGTAGGGGGGCTTCCCGAGGAGCCCGCTGTCCCCGCTCCCGCCGCCGCCCCTGAGGAAGAGGGAGAAACCGCCGCCTACGCCTTTAAGAAGTCCGCCAAGCTGGAGCACGTTCTCTATGACGTTAGAGGTCCCGTGCTGGAGGAGGCCACCCGCATGGAGCAGGGGGGCACCCACATTCTCAAGCTGAACATCGGCAACCCCGCCCCCTTCGGCTTCCGCGCCCCCGACGAGGTCATTCACGACATGAGCCGGCAGCTGACCGACTGCGAGGGCTACTCCGACTCCCGAGGGCTCTTCTCCGCCCGCAAGGCCATTATGCAGTACGCCCAGCTTAAGGGACTGCCCAACGTATCCATTGAGGATATTTACACGGGGAACGGGGTCAGCGAGCTGATCAACCTTTGCATGTCCGCATTGCTGAACAACGGGGACGAGGTGCTTTTGCCCGCTCCCGACTACCCTCTGTGGACGGCCTGCGTGACCTTAGCTGGGGGCAAGGCGGTGCATTACATCTGCGACGAGGAAGCGGACTGGATGCCTGACATCGAGGACATCCGCAGCAAGATTACCTCCCGCACCAAGGCTCTGGTCATCATCAACCCCAACAACCCCACGGGGGCCCTGTATCCCAGAGAGGTTTTGGAGCAGATTGCCCAGGTAGCCCGGGAGCATCATCTGATTCTCTTCTCCGACGAAATCTACGACCGTCTGGTCATGGACGGAAAGGAGCATGTGTCCATTGCTTCTCTTGCGCCGGATCTGTTCAGCATCACCTTCAGCGGCCTCTCTAAGTCCCACATGATTGCCGGCTACCGCATCGGCTGGATGATTCTCAGCGGCCCCAAGGCCATGGCCAGAGACTACATTCAGGGGCTCAACATGCTCTCCAACATGCGCCTTTGCTCCAACGTCCCCGCCCAGTCCATTGTGCAGACGGCTTTGGGAGGCTACCAGAGCGTGGAGAAGTACCTGCTCCCCGGGGGACGCATTTATGAGCAGAGGGAGTATATTTACAAGGCCCTCAACGACATCCCCGGGGTCTCCGCCGTAAAGCCTCAGGCCGCCTTCTACATCTTCCCCAAGCTGGACAAGAAGCGCTTCGGCATTACGGACGACGAGCGCTTTGCCTTCGATCTTCTGCGAGAGAAGAAGATTCTCATTGTGCAGGGCACGGGCTTCCACTGGATGCATCCCGACCACTTCCGCATTGTATACCTGCCTCGGCAGGAGGTGCTGGAGGAAGCCATGACGAGCCTGCGTGCCTTCCTGCGCTACTATCGCCAAAAGTAAAAAAAGCCTGTATTACGGGAACTCAACGGTGAGTTGAGCTCCCGTTTTTTCTTTTATCAACGGCGGGTATACCTGCTTCCCCTCCCATTCAACGGATGGTTGGTTGCCTTTTCCCGTGAAGGAAGCTACAATGCGGGCGTAGGGGGCGGGGCGGCGGTTCGCCTTGCGAACCCTTTGGCGGGGGAGCGGAACGCTCCCCCAGCCAAAGCGAAGGGCTTCGCCCTTCGCCGCCCCGCCCCCGGAACGGCGGATACCAATGACCCACGCCTCCCTCCGCCGCACCCTGTTCAAGGGAAACGGCCTGAACTTTGCCTTAGCCATGGCCGCCAACATGGCTTCCACAGGCCTGTCCCTGGCCATCGCCTGGATTCTCCAGCAGCTCACCGACGCCATTATGGGCGGAAGCGGCGCCTCCATGCCCCGCCTTGGGCTGTACACCTTGGGCATGGTGGCCGCCGAAGTGGCCGTTACCGCCCTGAACTGCCTGTTTGCCCCCCGCTTTAAAACCAAGGCCCTGGGGCAGTACAAGCAGACCGCCTTTGCCCGCCTCATGGAAAAGGGCATGGCTGCCTTTTATAAGGAGGGGACGGCGTCCTACCTGTCCGCTCTCAGCAACGACGTCGCCGCCCTGTCCACAGGGTATCTGGACAATCTGTTCAACATAGTAAGCCTTGGCCTGTCCTTTTTGGGCGCCTTTGCCATCATGCTTTTATACAGCCCCCTGCTCACCGCCATCGCCGTAGGCCGTTCCCTTTTGCCCCTGCTCTCCGCCATCTTTACGGGAGGCAAAATGGAGGCGGCGGAAAAGGAGCTTTCCGATGCCAACGCTTCCTACATGGAGACCTTGAAGGACTGCCTGTCCGGCTTCTCCATAATCAAAAGCTTCAAGGCGGAAAAACAGCTTCTAAAGCAGTATGCAAAGTGCAATAAAGACACGGAGGCCGCCCGCTGCCGCCGTTTGCGCTTGGGGCTCATGCTCAACGGTCTGGGCATGCTCACGGGGGTGCTGGCCCAGTTCGGGGTCTTCTTTGCCGCCGCCTGGCTGGCTCTCAAAGACAGCACCGTTACCCCGGGCATTGCCATCGCCTTTGTCCAGCTTATGAACTATGTCATCAGCCCCATCGCCCAGCTTCCCGCCGCCATAGGGGAAATCCGCTCCTCCAAGGCGCTGATTAAGAAGCTGGAGACGGCCCTCTCTCAAAACGTCCCCGACGCCGGGGAGGACATCCCCCGCACCCTGAACAAAGGCATTGCCCTTGAAAACGTCACCTTCGGGTATGAGGAAAATACCCCCGTTCTGCAGGATCTCTCCGTCACCTTTGAGGCGGGGAAGAGCTATGCCCTGGTGGGGGCCTCCGGCTGTGGGAAGAGCACCCTTTTGAACCTGCTCATGGGAGCAAACCGGGGGTACACGGGGCGCATTGCCTATGACGGCAAGGAGTTAAAGCAGGTGAGCACCGCCTCCCTCTACGAACTGGTGTCCCAGATTCAGCAGAACGTATTCATCTTCAACGGCACCATTGGGGACAACATCACCCTGTATAAGGACTTTCCCCAAGAGGAGACGGACAGGGCCATTGCCCTCTCCGGCCTTTCCGCCCTGCTGAAAGAAAAGGGAGAGGACTACCCCTGCGGGGAAAACGGCTGCGACCTTTCCGGCGGAGAGAAGCAGCGCATTTCCATTGCCCGCTGTCTTCTCAGGCGCTCCGGCGTCCTCCTTGCGGACGAAGCCACCGCCGCTCTGGACGCCCAAACCGCCTATCAGGTCTCCGACGCCATTTTGAATCTGACAGGGCTCACCCGCATCGTGGTCACCCACGATCTGGAAGCCTCCCTCCTTAGCCGCTACGACTGCATTTTGACCATGAAGAACGGCCGCATCCTGGAGCAGGGCACCTTTGAAAAGCTCATGGAGCAAAAGGGGTATTTTTATTCCCTCTATACAGTGGCCCAGTAAGCCCCCAAGATTGCCCCTTTCGGGTGCCCTCCCTCAGGTACCCCCTTTTTAGGGTTCCTGAAAATTCCCCAAAATCCTATATTATTATGCACTATACCCCCCACCCGTTTCCTCTGCGAACGGTTTGGGGGATTTTGTTGTGAATTCATCTCATTTTTTTGATAAAAAAACCTTTACATTTATGCGGGGGCTGTGGTATAATCTTTCAATAAATCAGCGGTTTATCCGCATAGAATGCAATGACGCTGATTTCGGTGTTTTCGGCACCCGCCGTAAAATACACAAATTAATAGGAGGAAACGAAATGAAGAACAATCTCTCCAAACTGTTGGCTTTCATGCTGGCTTTGGTTATGGTTCTGAGCGTATGCGTCGCTTGCAGCAGCAGCGAAAAGCCCGCCGAAGATCCCGTTGCCAAGGAAGACAATCAGCCCGCTGCTGATGCCGGCGAAGCCAAAGAGCCCGAAGCAGAAGCTGAGGCTCCCGTTGAACCCGTTTACGAAGACGTAAACGCTGCCGACGCCATCGTTCATGCTGACTACACCTCCGTGTACAGCAAGATCGGCTCCCAGGTCACCATCGACATGGTGGAAGAGGATGAGGACACCGGCTTTGCTTATGTCACCGTTGACGGTGTTAAGTACGAGCTTGGTATGGACTTCCTGTCCATGGCCATGGTGTACAACTGCCAGCCCGCCGGCGAATTCGCTACTGACGAAGACGCTTACAACGAGTGGTGGAAGCTGTACATGCAGCGCTGGAACTACCTCATGCCCGAGGTACCCCTCTACTCCAACCAGTACTTCGATCTGTACAATGCCAAGCTGGAGAACTTCGTCACCAGCCCCTACTGGTCCGCAACCCGTCAGGCTGTCATCGGCGCCAGCGTTAAGGAAGGCGAAGACAACTCCATCATCCTGGGCAGCAGCACCGATCTGTCCGGCATGTTCCGCAACTCTTCCTGGGGCAAGAGCTCTCCCGCTTCTTCCGATCAGGACGTCCAGATGCTGACCACCGGTTTCTACACCTCCTGGTCCGACATGTCCGGCGCCTATCAGTGGGATTACAGTGCTCTGGCTGAGGAGCCCGTAGGCGTTGTCAACGAAGACGGCTCCCTGACCTACACCATCAAGATCCGTAACGACTTGGTCTTCTCCGATGGTTCCCCCATCACCGCCAAGAACTACGTTGCCGGCACTCTGTCCAACTCCACCGCCGTTGGTATGGCCGCAGGCGGCACCGGCAACGCCGGCATGACCCTGGTTGGCTACGATGCCTTCAAGGCCTATGAGGGCGAGGGCGACACCGTGTACTTCGAGGGCGTCAAGCTCATCGACGACTACACCTTCTCCCTGACCTTCCAGCCTGACTACGCCAACTACTACTACGCCAAGACCTACGCTTCCGCTGCTCCCGACCCCCTGGCTCTGTACCTGGGCACCGCCGAGATCATCGTGAACGAGAACGGCTCCTGCGGTCTGTCCGCTGACTACTATGCCAAGACCGAAGTAAACGATACTTCCGTCTACACCATGGCCGAAGTCATCTCCAACAACATGAAGTGGGATTCCGGTCTGCCTTGGTCCGGTCCTTATGTAGTGGAGAACTACGATGCTTCCACTCTGACCGCCACCCTGAAGCTGAACCCCAACTACCCCGGCGACAACCGCGGTAAGGCCTCCATCGAGACCATCACCTACATCAAGATCGTATCCACCACTCAGATGGATATGTTCACCACCGGTCAGGTTGACGTGCTCGCCGGCATCACCGGCGGCGACGACACCAAGGCTGCTCTGGCTGTTGTACAGGCTGAGCCCGACAAGTACGCCGAGACCCACTATGACCGTGCCGGTTACGGCAAGCTGGCCTTCCGTTGCGACCTCGGTCCCACGGCCTTCGCTTCCGTCCGTCAGGCTATCACCTACACCATCAATCGTCCCCAGTTTGCCCAGACCTTCACCGGCGGCTACGGCTCCGTTGTACATGGTCCTTACTATGAGGGCATGAGCGCCTTCCAGGCCACTGCCGACGTCATCAACCTGAACAACTACGCCTACTCCGCTGACTCCGCTATCGAAGTGCTGGAGGAGGATGGCTGGATTTACAACGATAAGGGCCAGGCCTTCGATCCCGCTGTGGACGCCGTCCGTTATCGCAAGCTGTCCGGCTACGAACTGTCCGAGGCCA
>CAZPCH010000022.1:7149-11023 GCA_964585055.1 uncultured Christensenella sp.
CTCTACGCCACCGTTGACAACGCTTACAAGACCCTGAAGATCAACGGCGAGTACTACATGCCTCTGGCCGTCAACTGGTACGGCACGCAGCCCAACAACGTGACCGACCAGCTCATCACCGACTGGCAGACCAGCCCCACGGCTACCACTGCTATCGGCATGTACATCACCTACACCGCCGGCGAGTTCCAGCCCCTGGTATACGGCGACTACTGCCAGATGGAGGCCTTCGGCTTCAACGGCACCGCCCGCTGCTGCGCTGTTAACTTCGCTACCGGCTTCAACTCTGCCATCTATGACCAGTCCTTCTACTGGACCATCGATCAGAGCATGTATGCTGATTACTCCAACAACTACCTCATGGACGAGGCTGACTTCCTGGAAAATTATTAATCCAATAATATATTTTCCTGAACAATGCTGAAAACGGCAGTTTTGCCGGAAATAACGCCTTGTAGCTATGCATTGGGGAACGGCATTTTCAAGATGCCGTTCCCCTTGCGACACTTTATTTCTTTTACTTCGTAAATTCGTGCAGGCTGGGGCACCCTCTTGCACCTCCCATACATACCAAATCTACAGAAATGGAGGGATCCTGATGGGCAAATACATTCTCAAACGTGTTGTCTATATTGCGGTCGTCTTTCTGATTCTTTCGTTCCTGATCTTTATGATCTACAACATGCTTCCCATCGACAAGGCTGCCGAAGCCGCCAGCTTGGAGATCAAGTCCAACGCCAAGCTGAACTATGAGGAACGATACGAGTACTGGCAAAAACGATACGGAACAGACGGCACAAAGTTTGAACGCTACCTTCGCTGGTTAGGCGTATACCCCTACTCCGACGGCAGCTATAACGGCCTTTTCCAGGGCAATCTGGGGCAGTCCACCAAATACGGCAAGCCGGTGTCCGAGGTTATCATTGAGCCTATGAAGAACACCGTCTTCATCAACATTTTTTCCACCATTTTGGCCCTGGGCATCACCATCCCTCTGGGCATCTCCTGCGCCGTAAAGCGGGGGAGCAAGTGGGACGTATCCGTGCAGGTTGGCACCATCATCGGCTATTCTCTGCCTACCTTCCTCATTGCCATCGTGTTTATCTGGCTGTTTGCCGCAGAGCTTCAGTGGTTCCCCGTGTCGGGCATGCAGACGGCCAACAGTCTCCACTGGTCCTCCTGGGATCGGTTCTGGGATAAGATGTACCACATGGCTCTGCCTCTCATCGTCATGACCTTTACGTCTCTGGGCGGCATGACCCGCTATGTCCGTGCTTCCATGATTGAAGCTCTGTCCATGGACTGCATCCGCACCGCCCGCGCCAAGGGTCTGCGGGAGAAGGTGGTCATTTACTCCCACGCTTTCCGCAACGCCCTGTTGCCCATCACCACCCTGATTATCGGCTGGTTCATCGGCATCTTCGGCGGCTCTTTGATGATTGAAAACATCTTCGCCCTCAACGGTATCGGCAAGACCTACAACGAGGCTCTCACCGGTCACGACAACGAGATCATTCTGGGTCTGCAGATGTTCTATATTACCGTTTCCCTCTTTGGCAACCTGCTGGTCGACGTGGTCTACGGCTTCATCGATCCTCGTGTCCGTGTAAATAAGTAAGGAGGCAGTATCATGGAAAATAACAAGAAGAATACTGCCAAGTCCGGGGTGTTTGCCACCCTGTGGCGCTGGCTCAAGCGCATGTTCCTGGGCACCGGCCATCCCCTGACTCAAGAGGAGATGCTGGCAGTCGAAAAGATTGAAAGCCCCTCCACCATGGCCGTTAAGGCTTTCTTCCGCAGAAAGCTGGCGGTGGTGGCCCTGGTGGTGCTGGTGGCTCTGTTTGCTCTGGTCTTCATCGGGCCCTACTTTGTGCCCATGGATTTGACCTATACGGATCCCCTCCAGGCCAACATCGCCCCCAACTACTCCCTCATGTCTCCCCCGGCGGCTCTGAGCAACAACGTGCGGGAGATCAGCTCCTTCTCCGACTTCTCCGTCGGCGTCAGCCAGGACAACAATCTGTATATCTGGGGTCACACCAAGAACACCCTGACCCGCATTGATTATACCCAGATTCCCGAGGAGATTCAGGAGGGCAACGTGCTCACCGCCTCCAGCGGCACCGACCACGTTCTGGCCATCACCACCGACGGCAAACTCGTAGGCTGGGGCAACAGCTCCGTCTGCCAGTTCGGCTATAAGAAGGTGGAGACCGACCCCTATATCCAGATGCCTGCCGAGTTCATCGAGGGCACCATCGATGTAGACAAAGTGGGACAGCTCCTGTGCGGCTATCAGGTATCCGCTCTCGTCTATGACGGCCGCCTGTACGCCTGGGGCAACCCCAACACCATGCTGAGCCTGAAGGAGCTGGCCACCCACGAGCGCTACCAGTCGGGCGTAAAGAAGGGTGCCTTCTCCAACTACTATGCCCTCGTTCTCATGGAGGACGGCACCGTCACCGGCGGCCAGTCTCTGACCTTTAACCGCCAGTCCGCCTACTCTTCCACCGAGGGCAAGATCAAGAACCTGAAGACCTTTTTGAAGGATCGCACAGTGCAGGACATTGCCGCTACCAACAACTGCTACGCCATGGTTATGGACGACGGCAGCATCGTGGTCTTCGGCGCCGTGGAATACGGTGAAAACGAGATTCCCGCCCTGGGCGAAGGCGAAAAGTTCGTGTCCATCTCCGGCGGCACCCGCCACTTCGTGGCCCTGTCCGATAAGGGCACCGTGTACGCCTGGGGTCACAACGACGGCGGCCAGTGCAACGTAAACGGCCAGACCGCTTCTAAGGTCTTTGCCTGCTCCAAGCAGACCTACTTGGTCAACGACAACGACGATATCTCCTACAAGAGCGGCTTTAAGGGCTACCTCATGGGCACCGACAGCAACGGCCGCGACATCTTCACCCGCATTATCCACGGCGGCAAGATGACCATGACCATCGGCGCCGTAGCCGTTATCGTGTCCACCATCATCTCCATCATCGTAGGGTGTATCTCCGGCTACTTCGGCGGCTGGGTGGATATGCTGCTCATGCGTGTTACGGAGATCTTCTCCTCCATCCCCTTCCTGCCCTTTGCCATGATGCTTTCCTACATCATCCGCACCATGCCCATCGGCGAGACGGCCCGTATCTTCATCATCATGGTTATGCTGGGTCTTTTGAGCTGGACGGGTCTTGCCCGCATGATTCGCGGACAGGTGCTGGCCGAGCGTGAGAAGGAGTTCGTCATCGCCGCTCAGTCCATGGGCGTAAAGGAGAGCCGGATTGCCTTTAAGCACATCCTGCCCAACGTTGTGTCCATCATTCTGGTAAACGTGACGCTGAACTTTGCCGGTTGTATGCTGACGGAGTCGTCCCTGTCCTACCTGGGCTTCGGCGTACAGCAGCCTCAGCCCACCTGGGGCAACATGCTCTACGGCGCCAACAACTCTCTGGTCATCCAGAACTACTGGTGGCAGTGGGTATTCCCCTCTATCGCCCTGTCTCTGGCCACCATCAGCATCAACGTAATCGGCGATACCCTGCGGGATGTTCTTGACCCCAAGAGCAGCCGTGAGAAGTAGTCGATGGAGGAAATACTATGGCTTTATTAGAAGTAAAGAATCTGCATACCTATTTCAATACCAGAAAGGGTATCGTAAAGGCAGTCAACGATGTTTCCTACACCCTTGAGGCCGGCAAGACCATCGGCATCGTAGGAGAATCCGGTTCCGGCAAGTCCGTCTCCGCCATGAGCATTCTGCAGCTTTTGGACGGCAACGGCTACATTGCCGACGGACAGATTCTCTTTGAGGGGAAGGATTTGACCAAGCTGTCCCAGCAGGATATGTACGAAATCCGGGGCAACATGATTTCCGTTA
>CAZPCH010000023.1:0-10848 GCA_964585055.1 uncultured Christensenella sp.
AACTTCGTGACCCTGACCGTCACCGAGACCGAGCCCGGCTTCAAGGGCGACACCGCTACCGGCACCACCAAGCCGGCCGTGCTGGAGACCGGCTACCACATTGCCGTGCCTCTGTTCGTCAACGAAGGGGACAAGATTCGTGTAGACACCCGTACCGGTGAATACATGGAGCGTGTATAACCCATACTATCTGCAGTCTATTTTCTATAAAACACTACATGGAGGTATCAAATGAGCAAGATCTCTGAAAAAGTCGCATATCTGGACGGCCTGATGGACGGACTGGATCTGGAGGATGTTAAGCTGAAGAAGCTGTTCACCGCAATCATCGATGCGCTGGACGAAATCGCCGAGGAGATCTCCGATCATGAGGATGCTATCGCCGAGATCGACGAGAGTCTGGACGATGTCTATGATTCCATGGACGAATATGATGAGATTCTCTACGGCGAAGACTACGAGGAAGACGACGACGATATGGAAGAGGAAGATGACTTCTTCGAAGTTGTCTGCCCCAACTGCGGCGAAACCGTTTACTTCGACGATGCCATGCTGGACAGCTCCGACGGCCTCATCTGCCCCAACTGCAATGAGACCATCGATCTGAAGATTGCCATGGACGAAGACGACGAGTAACTCAACCCATTCTGCTCCCCCGCCAACACCGGGGGAGTATTTCGTTTATGCAAGATTTCTGCCTGACGGAAAATATATTTTTCCACCTGTTTGTTTGCCCCTTGACAGGGAAGACTTTGAATATTAGCATGAATAAAAACAGAATGCGGAGGAGAAGCAAAAATGAAAACTCCTGATGAAAAAGACCTTCACAAAGGCCATCGGCAGCGGCTGCGGGAAAGTTTTTTGCGGGGCGGCCCGGAGGGAATGGCCGACCATGCATTGCTGGAATTATTGCTTACCTATGCACTGCCCCGTGTGGACGTGAACCCTTTGGCTCATCGGCTGATGCGTACCTTCGGCAGCTTGGCCGGGGTGTTTCAGGCCAGTCCCGAAGCCTTGAAAGCCGTGGACGGCATGGGGGAAGGGGCGGTCATCTTCCTCAAAGTCATTTTGGCCTGCGGGCATAGAAGCTTGCGGCAGTATTATACGGGGAATCGGTCCGTGGACATGGACAAGCCCATGGAAGCGTGCCGATTTGCCTTGGCGGAAGCCATGGAGGATAGATATGAGACCCTGCGCATTATCTGTTTGGACAGCAAGTATCACCTGATTGAAACCAAGGCGCTGAACGTGGGGAACACTACTTCCGTCACCGCCGACCCCAGACACATCATCGAGGCGGCCTTGGTGAGCAAGGCCCATTCCATTATTTTGAGCCATAACCATCCCAGCGGAGATATCCGTCCGTCTCAGGATGACTGCATTGCGGCGCAAAAGATACGGGAGGCGGCGGACAGCGTCGGACTGCAGGTGGTGGATCAGCTCATATTGGGACATGGCGCCGTGTACAGCTTCCAGCGCGACCGTGTGTTCGCCTTTTCTTCCCCCCATGCGGCCCAGGATTTCTCTTTGGAGGACTACATGGCCCAGCAGAACATGTCCTACTATGACTTCCCGTCTTGGTATGAGGAAGAATAAAAGCATATAGGCGTCAAAAGAAGCACACGAACCGTGTGCTTCTTTTTTGCTGGAGCGGGGCGGCGGTTCGCAAAGCGAACCCTTATGTGGCGGGGAGCGGAACGCTCCCCCCGCCCCATAAGAGAAAGGCTCCGCCTTTCGCCGCCCCGCCCCCGCAAGCATCATAAACCATTCCTTCGGCGGCATGCACGGCTCAAATCCTATACTTTCCTGCTTCCATTGACAAACGAGGCCGGGAAAGTTATTATGGAGTAAAGTGCGGGGACAGGGTCTCCGACAATATTTCTCAGCACGAAAGGGGACAAAACACCATGGCAGAACGGTTGTGGACGCCTACCGAGGAGTACAGAAAAAGCACCAATATGTATGCTTTTATGGAGGAAGTGAACCGTCAGGAAGGCACGTCATTTGGGGCGTATAAGGAGCTGTACCGCTGGTCGGTGGAGGAGCCGGAAAAATTTTGGGATTTGCTGTTCCGACATCTGGACATTCTGCACCATACCCCCTATGAAAAGACCGTGGACGATCTCGCCCGATTCCCCGGCGCCAAGTGGTTTCCCGGCTGTACGCTGAATTATGCGGAAAATATGCTCCGCCGAGGGGACAGCGACGAAGCGTGTCTGATTTTCAGAGGTGAAAATCAGATTCGGCGGGTGTGGAGCTGGAAGCAGGTGCGCCATGAGGTCTTTGCTCTGGCCACCGCTCTTAGAAGCCTTGGGGTACAGCCCGGAGATGCCGTGGCCGCCTATATGCCCAACATGCCCGAGACCATTATGGCCATGCTGGCCGTCGCCGCCGTGGGGGCGGTGTGGTGCTCCTGCGCTACGGATATCGGCCCCGGCGCCGCCTTTGACCGCTTGGGACAGGTGGAGCCCAAGGTGCTCTTTACCACCGACGGGTATCTATATAAAGGGAAGACCTTTGACACCACGGCCAACGCCGCCAAGGTAGCCGCACGCATGGAGAAGCTGGAGAAGGTGGTGGTCTGCCATTACGCAGGAAATCCCGAGAGGATTGCCGACATTCCCAAGGGCGTTTTGTGGGAATCCTTTGTAAACGTAACCGTTCCTGAGCCCTTTGCATATACCCTTCGGGAGGCCAATGACCCTGCCGTGGTCATGTTCTCCTCCGGCACTACGGGGAAGCCCAAGTGCATGGTGCAGTCCGTGCTGGGACTGCTCATCAACCAGCTTAAGGAGCTGGTGCTTCACCACGATATGAAGCCGCAGGACAGAATGCTGTACATCACCACCTGCAGTTGGATGATGTGGAATTGGCAGGCGGCGGCCTTGGGAGCAGGCAGCTCTCTGGTGCTGTATGACGGCAACCCCTCCTACCCGGGACTGGAAAGCATTTGGAAGGTGCTGGAGGAGGAGAAGGTCACGGTCTTCGGCCTTTCCGCCAGCTACATCCACGCCCTCATGGCGGCGGAGTTCTCTCCCAAAGCCCATGCCGACTTGTCCAATCTGCGCATGATCTCCCAGACGGGCTCCGCTTTAAGCGACGAAGGCTGGCGGTGGGTCTATCGGGAGATTAAGCAGGACTATTTCTTCAACTCCATTGCCGGGGGCACGGACATCAACGGCTGCTTCTGCATCGGCAATCCCATGGAGCCCCTTTACGGCGGACAGCTTCAGTTCCCCGGCTTGGGCATGAAGATTGAATGCTACGATGAAAATGCCAAGCCTGTGCGGGACGTGCAGGGGGAACTGGTCTGCGAAATTCCTGCGCCCAGCATGCCCATTTACTTCCAGAACGACCCTGACGGGGAGCGGTACATGAATGCCTACTTCCGTGTGTTCCCCGGAGTATGGCATCACGGCGACTATGTATGCTTCCACTCAGAGACCGGGGGCGTCAGCTACTACGGACGCTCCGACTCCGTGCTTAAGCCCTCCGGGGTGCGCATCGGCACGGCGGAGATCTATAACATCGTGGAGAAGTTCCCCGAGGTGCAGGACTCTCTGGCCATCGGGCAGCAGTACCATGACGATCAGCGGATTCTGCTCTTTGTTCAGCTTCAGCCGGGCTATACCCTGACGGAGGATCTGCAGAAGCGCATTAAGTCGGAACTGCGCACCAAGCAGTCTCCCCGCCATGTGCCGGCATTGATTTTTGCCGTGCCGGACATCCCCAAGACCTTCAACGGGAAAAAGGTGGAGTCCGCCGTTACCAACATGGTCAACGGACGGAGGATTACCAATCGGGACGCCTTGGGAAATCCGGAGGCACTGGATTACTTTGAAGCATTGCTTCCGTCGCTGAAATAAGGTAAAATGCATAAGCGGGACACGGCAGTTTGACCGTGTCCCTTTTTAAAAGCAAAAGCACAAACGGTAAGGAGAAGGATATGCTGCGTATAGGCTGTCATCTGTCCCCGTCAAAGGGGTATTTGAACATGGCAAAGGAGGCAAAACGCATCGGCGCGTCCACCTTCCAGTTCTTTTTGCGAAATCCAAGGGGGAGCAAGGCAAAGGAATTGGACTTAGAGGATGTCAAGGCCATGAATGCCTTTTTGAAGGAAAATGCCATGGAGCCCATTTTGGCCCATGCGCCCTATACATTGAACCCCTGCGCCAAGGAGGAGCGGGTGGAGGAATTTGCCCGCATGGTCATGGAGGACGACTTGAAGCGCATGGAGTATTTCCCGGGGAATTTTTACAATTTCCATCCCGGCAGTCATGTGGGACAGGGGGCGGAGGCGGGTATACAAAAGACCGCCGCTTTGCTCAATGCCATGCTGAAGGCGGACCGGCACACCACGGTGCTTATCGAGACCATGGCCGGGCAGGGAACGGAGATCGGAAAGAGCTTTGAAGAGGTGGCGGAGATTCTAAGCCGCACAAGTCTTGCGGACAAGGTGGGCGTGTGTCTGGACACCTGCCATGTCTTTGCGGCGGGGTACGATATTGCGGGAGATTTGGAAGGGGTGCTGACCGCCTTCGACAAAACCATCGGACTGGAAAAATTAAAGTACCTCCATGTCAACGATTCCCTGTCCCCTCTGGGCAGCAAAAAGGATCGCCATGCCCCCATTGGAGAAGGGTGCATGGGAACGGAAGCTCTCCAAAGGCTGGTGCATCACCCTGCTCTGCGGCATTTGCCCATGGTGCTGGAGACCCCGCAGAAGGACAATGACGGCTACGCAAGGGAGATTGCGCTTTTGCAAAAAGAAGGAGAGTTTGCGTCCGTTTTGTAACGAATGTGGGGAAAACGTTGCAATCGGCGGGGAGATTTGGTACTATTACACTATATACCATCAGGAGAGAAACAGACTGCCGTGGAGGAACTGCGCCCCTACAAAACCATAAAGACATCCTCAGAGACGGAACAAATCATCCAGCGCTCCCGCTTTATCGGCCGCTGTTTTCCCGTAAAGACGGAGCAGGAGGCACTGCGGATTCTGGCCGATACGAAAAAGACCCATTGGGACGCCACCCACAACTGCTACGCTTACTCCATCGGCACACGGGGAAGCTGTGCCCGCTATTCCGATGACGGGGAGCCGGGGGGAACGGCGGGACTGCCTATGATGGAGGTGCTCCGCCATCGGGAGGTGACGGATGTCCTCTGCATTGTGACACGGTATTTCGGCGGCATTCTTCTTGGCACGGGTGGATTGGTCAGAGCCTACTCCCGCTCCTGCTCGGAAGCCTTGGAGGCCGCAGGTGTGGTGCGCATGGCGCCGGGACAGATATTCGCCTTTGAGGTTCCCTACAGCCAATGGGCTCTGTTTCAGCAGATTGCCGGGAAGTACGGGCACCTGACGGATATAGAATACGCCGAATGCGTCCGCTGTAAGGCCGAAGTGCCCAAGGAGCAGGGAGAGAGTTTGCTCCAAGACATTCGGGAGCGCACCAACGATACTTTGAAGGGAATTCCGGCAGGGGAAAGATACCTGCCTTTTGAAGAAGCATGAAGAAAATCGGGGTCATACTGCTGCTTGTAATCACATTGAGCGCCGTCCTGACGGGGGGCGTTGCTGTCCATGCAGAAAATGACACCCCCATTACCATGACCATTGAGCCGGACCCTGACTGCCAGTTGACGGAGGCAGGGGAGATGAGCTTCCTGCGCTTCACCCTTAAGAACGAAAGCACGGACTCCTATACCATGAAGCGGGCGGTGCTTTCGGGAGAGCTTCTGCCTCAGGCCTTGGCTTTTGAGGAGGACATCGTCATTGAGGGAAACGAGGTCAAGGAGTTTAAGGTGCAGAAGCTGTCTGTGCCCCTGTCCGCCTTTGACAGAGAGCTGACCTTTAGCTTAAGCTGGCAGGAAGAATACTTTATGGAGTATGATGAGGAACACTTGTTCCCCTTGTACGAAGAAAAGACCATTGAAGCCCGTGTGGTAATTGAGCGCTTCAGCGAGCCGGTGCTGGAACTGAGCTACAAAACGGAAGCGGAACTGGTGGCGGTAGGCGAACAGGTAGAGATTACCTATGTGCTGAAAAACGACACCAAGTTTGATATGACCGGCCTGAGCCTGTATGATTCCTCCGTATCCACGGGGTATATCCCCTTGGAAAGCACGGAGCTGAAGGCAGGGGAAACCATGGAAGTGCCCTACGCTTTCCCCATGGGGGAGGTGGACGTGGTGGTCAATCCCTGCGTGGAGTATACCGTGCGGGGAGAAAAACAGCTGGCGGTCTGCGGACAAACCTATACCATCCAGTACCTGAAGGTGGAATTGAAGCTGGATATCCAGCAGTATCCCTCTACGGAGGACGGCACCCTCTTTGCCCTTACCGTCACCAACTCGGGCACCCACACCATGAAGGACATTCGCCTGTATGACGAAATCGGTACGGAACTGGACGAGCCCTTTGATTTGGCCGCAGGGCAAAGTAAATCCTTGACCTATACCGTGGCCGCCGCCGTGGCGGCAGACAGTCCCCGCATGGTCTCCTTTAGCTTGACGGCAAAGGACTATCTGGAAAAAGAATACACTCTGACCTCCTCCGAGGCATATGAGGTAAAGCCCTATGTAGCTTCCGATCAGGTGAACCTTCAGCTGATTGTTACCTTGAGTCAGTCCAAATTCAACGAGGACGGCTCTTTGCTTGTCAGCATTTTGTTTGAAATCCGCAATTATTCCGCCGTGCCCATTTCCAACGGCCTGCTGACGGAAAACAGCGCCTTTAACGGCACCGTGCGGGAGTACGGACAGCTAAACAACGGAGTCACCACCTTCTATAAGGATTTTAACATTGTGGAGGGGGCGTCGGTGCTGTCCTTTATTTTGACCGCTCAGGATCCTGCAGGAAACATCTATGCCACCGAGCCCATGACCCTGGATGTAACCGGCCTTCTGCAGAGAAAGCAGGAGGGAAGCAACGCTTCCGGAAGCAATCAGACCATTGACACCACAGGCACCATTTACGATACGGAAAAGTACATTAAGCTGTTCCGCCGTGTCCTGCTGGTGCTCTTCGTGCTCATTGTCCTGCTGCTGGCGGGGTCTGCCATTTTGTATGTGTATGAGCAGAGCCTTTTGAGTACCCTGCCTCCCGACATGCCGGAGCCTGCCCCCACCGTGGGCAAGACGGGGCAGGAGGGTACGGACACCGCACGCCTGCAGTTCGGGTATGTCCAGCCCGCCAAACTGCGCTATATGGAAAGCCGCAGGCAGGAGGAGCCCCTTGAGGAAGAAGGAGCGGAAGCTGCCGATTCGGAGGAGCAAGTGGTGCTGAAGGCACCCCCTGCCCCCAAGGCCTCTTCCGATACTTCGCCTTTCCGCCGTCCCGAGCATCACGGAAGCATGGTGACGGAAGAGCACACACGGGTATTCCCCGCCGTGGGCACCCAGCCCCCCGAAGAAAAGGCGGATACCCTGTTCCGCCGCCCGGAGACGATTGCAGAAGAAGAGACAGCGGACAACCCTGTGCAGAATGAACCTTTTAAAACCAAGGCCCCCGAGACTGTACCTTCCGGGGATATTGCCAACATTCTTGCAGGCATGGGGAAACTCCAGCAGGGAGAGCCCGCCGTACAGGCACCGGCCTTTTTAACAAAAGAGGGGGAAAAGAAGCCGAACGGGGCGCCGAGAAGTCTGGAACTTCGGCAAAAATCCCGGGTGCTTCCCAAAGAACCTGCCCGCCCCCTGCGCATAGGTTGCGGGGAAGAAAAAGCATAATGAACCCCTCAAACTCCTCTGCTTGGGCAGGGGAGTTCTTTCTTTGGGGAAACCTGAAAATTTTTCTGCATAAAAATTTAAAAATCAGGTTGACAATCTGCATGAACAGTGCTATGATTTGATAAATTTCAGAGGAAAGGAGCCGGGATTATGCAGTATATTCGTTTCGCATTCGCAAATCGATTTTATTATTTTTTTTCTTTTACCCCTCAAAAGAAAGATCGATTTGTGATGTCGAAAAACGGATATACGCCTAACGCTTAGCTTTTTTTCATTCCCGAAAAGCATGAGCTGCGGGAAACGCCGTATGGACACACAAGTCCATGCGGCATTTTTATTTGCTTAAAGTGCATGGAACACTTTGAGGGAAAGACGGCAGGATATTAATGAAGACTAATATTTATGCCGACAAAAAGCACCCGTACTCAGCAAAAACATCAGGAGGTAAACAAAAATGAAACGACCCGTACAAAGACTTCTTGCCGCACTGCTTTTGACCCTGCTTCTGGCCCTGAGCCTGTTCACAGGCTGTCAAAGCAAAGCGGAGGTATATACCGTGGGCATCTGTCAGCTTACCCAGCACGTGGCGCTGGACGCCGCCACCCAGGGCTTTAAGGATGCCCTGGTGGAGGCCTTGGGCGAAGAGAAGGTGGTGTTCGATGAGCAGAACGCTTCCGGGGACCCTGCCATCTGCAGTACCATCGCCAACTCCTTTGTCTCCAAAAAGGTGGACTTGATTATGGCCAATGCCACGGCCGCCCTGCAGGCCGCCTACAACGCCACCACGGAAATCCCCATTTTGGGCACCTCCATTACGGAATACGGCGTGGCACTGAATCTCAGCGATTTTAACGGCATCGTCGGCGGAAACGTCTCCGGCACCTCCGACCTTGCACCTTTGGAACAGCAGGCAGACATGATTCTGGAACTGGTGCCCACGGCCAAGAAGATTGGACTTTTGTACTGCTCTGCGGAGCCTAACTCCGAATATCAGGTGAAAGTAGTGGAAGAGTACCTGACGGGCAAGGGCCTTATCTGCACCCGCTACGCCTTCACCGATACCAACGATGTGTCCGCCGTAGCCACCAAGGCCGCCGCCGACAGCGACGTTATTTACATCCCCACGGACAACACCGCCGCCACCTGCACGGAGACCATCGGCAGCATCGTCCGCACGGCCAAGGTGCCCGTGGTAGCAGGGGAGCAGGGCATTTGCTCCGGCTGCGGTATTGCGACCCTTTCCATCAGCTACTATGATCTGGGCTACGCCACGGGAAAGATGGCCGCCAAAATTTTGACGGGGGAAGGGGACATCTCCCAGATGCCCATTGAGTATGCCCCCGCCGTAAAGCTGTACAACGCCGACATGTGCGAAGAACTGGGCATTTCCGTGCCCGAAGGCTATGCGCCTTTGGACTAAAAGAAGGGACGTGATGGTATGGAATTGCTCAGTGCCCTTCCGGGGGCGGCGGCGCAGGGACTCATTTGGGGCGTAATGGCATTGGGGGTATACATTACCTACAGGATTTTGGACATTGCCGATTTGACCGTAGACGGTTCCATCGGCACGGGAGCAGCCGTATGCACCATGCTGCTGCTCTCGGGACACAGCATGTGGGTGTCTCTGCTGGCGGCGGTGCTGGCAGGGGCACTGGCGGGAACGGTGACGGGGCTTTTGCATGTGGGGCTGGGCATTCCGCCCATTCTCTCAGGCATTTTGACCCAGATGACCCTGTGGTCTGTGAACCTGAAGATTCTGGGGAAAGCCAATCAGGCCATCTCCGCCCGAAGCACCCATGTACTGCTGAGTCAAATGGACATCCCTCAGGCACTGGGAATTCTTGTCCTTTTGTCCGCTTTGCTGATTGTCCTTTTGTACCTGTTCTTCGGAACGGAACTGGGCAGCGCCATTCGGGCTACGGGGTGCAACAGCGCCATGAGCCGGGCGCAGGGCATTTCCACGGAGAAAATGAAGGTGCTGGGTCTGGCTCTGTCCAACGGGCTGGTGGCCTTTTCAGGGGCACTGCTGGCGCAGTATCAGGGGTATGCCGACATCAACATGGGCAGAGGCGCCGTGGTCATCGGTTTGGCCGCCGTGGTCATCGGGGAGGCGCTGATTGCCTTTCTTCCCAAGAACTTTGCCGTCAGCATGCTGGGCGTGTGTCTGGGTGCGGTGCTGTATTACGCCGTGTATCAGGTGATTATCTTTTTGGGCTTTGACACGGACTTGCTGAAAATGTTTTCCGCTTTGGTGGTGGCGGCCTTTTTGGGCGTGCCCTATGTGCAGAAGAAGATGCAGGGAAAGAGAAGCAGGGAGGGAAAAGCACATGTTTGAACTGCGCCATGTAACGAAAATATTCAATAAAGGCACTCCCGACGAGAAGATTGCCCTCAACGATGTATCTCTGAAGCTGGAGGACGGAGAATTTGTAACGGTTATCGGCGGAAACGGGGCGGGAAAGAGCACTATGCAGAACATTATTTCCGGTGCCCAGATGCCCGACGCCGGACAGGTGCTTTTAAACGGCGGGGATGTTACCCATCTGCCCGAGCATAAGCGCGCAAAGTACTTGGGCCGAGTGTATCAGGATCCCATGCAGGGAACCGCCGCCAACATGCAGATTGAAGAAAATCTGGCTCTGGCCAATCGGCGGGGGCAAAGGAGAACCCTGCGCCCCATGATCAAAAAGGCGGAGCGGGAGCAATTTAAAACCCAGCTCAGAGAGCTGGGCTTAGGTTTGGAAGAAAGAATGGAGGCCAAGGTAGGCACCTTGTCAGGGGGACAGCGGCAGGCGCTGACCCTGCTTATGGCCACATTGCAGAGGCCTCAGCTTCTTTTGCTGGATGAGCATACCGCCGCTTTGGATCCAAAAACCGCCGCCAAGGTGCTGGAGCTTACGGACAGAATCGTCAAGGAGGGACAGCTTACCACCTTGATGATTACCCACAATATGCGGGATGCCATCGACTACGGAAATCGGCTGATTATGCTTCACGAGGGCAGAATCATTCTGAACATTGCCGGAGAGGAAAAAAAGCATTTGACCGTACCCCAGCTTTTGGAGCAGTTCACCATAGCCAGCGGGAAGGAATTCTCAGGGGACAGAGCCATCCTCT
>CAZPCH010000024.1:0-10701 GCA_964585055.1 uncultured Christensenella sp.
TTCTGTGGAAGGAGGGTTAGGCTTGGCCGGTGCTTTCTTGGTGGGTGCAGGGGTAGGCGTCATGAATATATCGGATTCTTCCGCCTCGTGAGAGTAAAGCACTTCCCAGTCCTCGTAACTCAAAATCCCGCTGACGGAAAGACGATTCTGGCTCTGAAAATTTTTCACCGCTTCTACGGTCATGGGGCCGAAGTACCCGTTGCTGCGTCCGGAATAGTAGCCCAGTTCCGCCAGCCTTTGCTGGAGATTCAGAACGTCGGCTCCCGCATCGCTTTCCTTAATCTGATAGGTTTGAGCATTGTCGGAAAAGAGCATGGTTTGCATCTGCTCATCGGCAACGCCCGTTTGCTCCATGGAGCAGGCACGCTGAAAGAGAATGACGGCGTTTTGAATGGATTCATTGAAAAGGGTGGAGGGCTCATCCTGATCCAGATACCCAAGCTCCATAAGCCTTTGCTGGAGCTTTTCCACGGAGGCGTTATCATCGCCCAGTTTTAGCGTGCTGTACTGAGACAGAATCAGACGTGCTTCCGGACTGGAAGTCGGTTCGCCGGAGTCGGGGATCAGAGCGGGAGCGGAAGCCTCGGGCGTTTTTTCCGTTGCCGCATCTGCTGTAGGAGAGGGTGTTTGCATCTCTTCGTCGGGTAAAAGAGCAGGAGGGAGGGTACTCCTATCCGTAACCAACTGCATTTTCAATACGCCCCTTGAGAACAGGGGAATCAGAATCACGGCAATCAACAGCACAAAGAACACCAGGGCAATGCAGAACCTGGCCGTAATGTGCAGATAAGGATGTTTCCTTGTTTGGTTGTTTTCATTTCTTGTCATACTATGCATTATACAATGGATTTTGCGTTTGCGCATCGAAAAAGTTTGAATTTTTTGCAAAAGGTTCCCATCCGGCTTCTTTCGTGGTATACTGATGCTGACTATATATGGGAAAAGATAAACGGAAACGAGTATGGCAATCTTAACGGCGGTTCAGCTGAAAAAAGAATTTGTAGTGCGCACGCTTTTCTCCGATGTCAGCTTCGAGATTGGGGCTCGGGATCACATCGGCTTGATTGGTGTCAACGGCTGCGGCAAGAGCACGCTGCTGAAAATGCTTTTAAAGCAGGAGAAGGCGGACGGCGGATATGTGTCCGTTGCATCCGGCGTGGTCATTGCCTGCATTGAGCAGACTCCGTCTTTACAGGAGCAGGTGAGCCTCTTTGATTTTGTTCTTCAAGCCCACGGCCAGCTTTTGGACTGGGAACGGGAACTGCAGGAGCTCCCTGCCCGCATCCATGCAGGAGGAGAGGAACGGGATCGGCTTATCCGCAGACAGGCGGATTTAACGGATCGTTTTGAACAGGAGGGGGGACTTACCTTCCGCAGCCGCACACGTTCGGCGCTTATGGGGCTGGGCTTTGATGAAGAAGAACTGAAAAAGTCCGTAACGAAGTTCTCAGGCGGTCAGATTGCCAAGGCCATGCTTTGCCGTGCCATTTTGAAAAAAGCGGATTTGCTGTTGTTGGACGAGCCGACCAACAATCTGGACGTTGCCGCCATCTCCTATTTGCAGGAGTTTCTTTCCGCTTATAAAGGGGCATTCCTGCTGGTGTCTCACGACCGTGCTTTCTTGGATGCCGTAACAAACCGCATCTTCGAATTGGAGAATGGGCATTTGACGGAAAGCCGTGGCAATTATACCCGCCATATGGAGCTGAAGCTCAGTGAGCGGGAAGCGGCCATGAGACGCTATCAGCGCACCATGAAGGAGATAAAGCGCATCGAGGGCATCATTGTGCAGCAGCGGCGCTGGAATCAGGAGCGGAACTATGTGACCATCGCTTCCAAAGAGAAGCAGATTGACCGCTTGAAGGAAACGCTGGTGGTGCCCGAAAAGGATCCTGCCCAAATTCATTTTCATTTTCGGGGGCCGGAACCCAGCGGCAATGAAATTATTTCCGTCAAGGGGCTGAAGAAAAGCTTCAACGGTCGGACAATTTTTGAAGACGTCTCCTTCCTTATTTGGAAGGGGCAGACCGTGTGCTTGATTGGTGCCAACGGCTGCGGCAAAAGTACCCTTCTTAAAATATTGACGGGCCATGAGTCGGCGGACGAAGGAATCTATACCATCGGCGCCGGGGTGCGTCTTGGCTATTTTGAACAGAATCTGGAGGGGCTTAATCCCGAGAATACCATTTTGGAAGAAATGCAGGACGCTTTCCCCAGACTGGTGGAGGGAGAGCACCGCAACTATCTGGGGGCGTTCCTCTTTAGAGGTGACGATATTTATAAAAAGATCGGCACTCTCAGCGGCGGCGAACGAGCCAGAATCAAACTTTTGAAACTGGTGCTGGGCGGTGCCAACGTACTGCTCCTTGACGAGCCTACCAACCACTTCGATATCCAAAGCAGTGAGGTGCTTGAAAAGGCCTTGGAGAGCTATGAGGGAACCATCCTTATTGTCACTCATGACAGGTATCTGGTCAAGCGTATGGCGGACAGGGTGCTGTATTTGGACAGTGAGGGCATTCGGGAGATGGAAGCCCAGGAGGGAGAGGATATCTTCTCTCTTATAAAAGCTCCGGAAGCGGTAAAGGTTCAGACACAGGATAAAGAGGAGCGGGTAAACTTTTACAAGCAGCAAAAGCAAAACCGTGCGGCCTTGACGGCGGCCAAACAGCAGGTGACTCGGTGCGAAAAGGCCATCGAGGACAACGAGGCTCAGTGCCAACGGGTACAGACGGAAATGGAGGAGGCGCAGAGTAAGGGACGCTATGAAGCGATTGCGGCTTTGTGTGCGCAGCTGGAAGAACTGCAAAAGCAAAGCGATGCCCTGTATGAAGCGCTGGAAGAAGCGGAACTGCAGGTTTCGACATTGGAAGAGTAATTGGGAAAGGAAGGCAGACTATGAACTGGGGCGGCATGCCGATTGGCTTTCGATTTTACGTGAAGGATTTTTCTTTGCAAACCAAGCAAAGATGCTGGGCTCCCGTGCTTAAAGCGCTGGAATACGCAGACTGGGGCACCATGACGCTCCATGAGACGGAGAGTCAAGAGCTCTTTGATCCGAATCAGAAGGTGTATATTGCGGTCATCGGCACCAAAGCCATTAAGGTGAGCCGAAAAAACGCCATTTGCTGGCGGGAATATGCAGGACTGACGAAAGAGCTGTGCTTGTATTGGCCTTGGATTCAGGAAAACTACATGGAACTGTATGCGCCCACCCATCGTTTGGCCGTGGTCGAACCCGACGGGAAAATCATTCCTGACGGAGAAGAAGGCGCTTTCTTAAAGGGAAAACTTGTGCGCCGCAAGGCTCAAAAGCCCGGCGGGCGGCAGTTGGTCTGGGGAGAGAGCGAAGAACAGCTTCAAGAGCGCATGGAGGCGTTTGTAAAGGAGAATCCTGAGCAGGGCGCCCGCAGAGTGCTTTTGACAAAAGGGACGGGGGTGACTCTGGGTGCGGCGGCTTTTCGGGAAGGAAAGCTGCACACCATTCTGCTGCCTGACGGAAAGGGCGGAGAGGGCACCTTCCTTTTTGCCATGCTGCCGGACAACGTGCTTTTAATGGATGCAAGGTTGTGCCCGGGGAAGGAACTGCCCTTCAGTGCGGAGTACGGCATAGGAAAGTTCCTGACCTTAGCGGAAGGCTGGAAGCCTAAGAAAATCTTCCTTTGTACGGACGGGGAGAGTTTGACGGATATTCCTGCCAATGTGCCCCTTACGGTAAATCCGTCTTTTGATGAGATTTATCATCTGCGTCAGGCATTGCGGGCGTGTACGGGCATTTATCTGAAGGATAAAACGGATATTTTTGAGAACTTGGACAAAAATTGTGCAAAGTGAAAGGAGAAGAGATATGCGTATAGTCGACATCATCACCAAAAAGGAAGCGGGAGAAGAACTGACTCGTGAAGAACTGGAGGCTATGGTTCTCGGGTATGTGGACGGAACGGTACCCGACTATCAGGAAGCGGCCTTCCTTATGGCGGTGCTCTTTCGGGGCATGACGGATAAAGAGACGGCTACGCTGACGGATATCATGATGCACAGCGGCGATGTAGCCGACCTTTCCAGCCTGCCGGGGGTGAAGGTAGACAAGCACTCCACCGGCGGCGTAGGCGACACCACCACCTTGATTTTGGCACCTTTGGTGGCGGCTTGCGGCGGCACTGTGGCAAAAATGAGCGGGCGGGGCTTGGGACATACCGGCGGCACATTGGATAAGCTGGAGTCCATTCCCGGGGTCAACGTGGAACAGCCTCTGCCTCGGTTTCTTGAGATTGTAAAAGAATTGGGCGTGGCCGTCATCGGACAGAGCGGAGACCTTGTGCCTGCGGATAAAAAATTGTACGCCCTGCGGGACGTGACGGGAACCATCGGAAGCATTCCTCTGATTGCCTCCAGCATTATGAGCAAAAAGCTGGCGGCGGGCACCGATGCCATTGTGCTGGATGTAAAAACCGGCTCCGGGGCATTTATGCGTACCGTAGAGGAAGCGCGGAAACTGGCAAGCCTTATGGTTCAAATCGGCAAGCATTTGGGAAGAAAGTGCGTGGCCATCATCACCGACATGAACCAGCCCTTGGGTCTGGCGGTGGGCAATGCGCTGGAAGTAAAGGACGCCGTGGAGGCCCTTTCCGGAATGCTGCCAGAAACGGATCCCCTTATGGAAGTTTCCATGCTGTTGGGCGCCAATATGCTCATGCTCAGCGGTCTTGCAGAAAATGAACAGGAGGCAAAAGCAAAGTTGCTGGAGGCCATTTATTCTGGAGCAGGCCTGAAGAAGCTTCAGGATATGGTGGCGGCCATGGGCGGAGACGCTTCCTACATCGATCCCGTCCGCATTCATGAGTTGTGCGCCGTTAAAAAGCGGATTCCCTTGTATTCCAGGGAAGAAGGGTATCTTTGCGCCATGGAAGCGGTGAAAATCGGCATGGCTTCTCAGATGCTGGGCGCAGGACGGGCGAAGAAGGAGGATACCATCGATCCTGCCGTCGGTTTGATTATGCACAAGCGGGTGGGAGACAGGCTTACCAAGGAGGAGCCCTTCTGTACCTTATATGTAAACGATGAGACCCGTCTGCAGGAGGCGGTGGAGACCATGTATGCTGCCTTGCAGGTCAGCGAAGAAAAGTCTCCCAAGGCGCCCCTTGTATACGACGTGATTTGCGGATAAAAAAGTAAAGGAGTTTTCATGTCCCCCTTCATTCTTATTGACGGCAACAGCCTGATGTTCAGGGCTTACTATGCCATGAGCGCCCCCATGACCAGCAAGGACGGCACGCCTACGGGAGCGGTCTATGGTTTTTTGAGCATGCTCTTTAAGCTTCTGGAAAGGGAGCCTACCCACATTGCCGTGGCCTTTGACCGGCGGGAACCAACCTTTCGGCATGAAAAATATGATGCGTATAAGGCCGGCCGCAAGCCTACCCCTGCGGATTTGCTGGAGCAGATGCCGATTCTGCGGCAGATTCTAAGGGAAATGGGCATAAAAGAGCTGGACTGCGTAGGGTTTGAGGCTGACGACATTCTGGGAACGTTGTCCCGCAAAGCCATGAAAAAGGGCATGGAGGTCTTGATTGTCACGGGAGACAGGGACGCTCTGCAGTTGACCACCGATACCGTGCATGTGCTTTTGACAAAGCGGGGTATTACGGACACCGTGGAGTATACCCCGGCCCTTTTGCAGGAAAGCTATGGCCTGACGGCAGACCATATGCGGGACTTAAAGGCGTTGATGGGAGACGCTTCCGACAATATTCCCGGAATTCCCGGGGTGGGAGAGAAGACCGCTTTAAAATTGCTGGGAGAATACGGTGACTTGGAGGGTGTGCTTTCTCACGGAGACACCATCAAAGGGAAGCTGGGGGAAAAGGTGCGGGACAATGCAGAATCCGCCCGCTTCTCCTACTGGCTGGGCACCATAGCTACCGATGCGCCCATTGAGGCAGAGGTGGAGGACTGCGCTTTTGCTCCGACGGCCATGAACGGTGCCCGCACCACTTTGGAGAAGCTGGGTCTGCGCAACATTTTGGGACGGCTTCCGAAGGAAGAAAAGAAAGTTTCCTCCCGTACTGCGGTGCACAAGAAAGTGGAACTTTCTTCCTTAGAGGAACTGGAAGCTTTGGCAGCGGCGCATGAAGATGCCGACCGCTTAGGCCTTCTGACGGCCCCTGTTTTTTCGGTTGCCTTTGATGAAAAGACGGAGTATGTTTTCACACTGCAAAACGATTTATTTTCGGCTCCGGTTACGGGGGAAATGCTTCTTGGCGCCCTGCGGCCTATTTTATCTTCGGCCAAGGTTCTCACCTATGACGGAAAAGCGCTGCTCCATAGCCTGCAGGCTTGCGGCATAGAGGGCTGCTCCATTGCTTTTGATGCCCGCATTGCCGATTATCTGCTTTCCAGCAACCGCCCCACAGGAAGCTATGAAGCCTTGTGCGAGGAGCGGCTGGGCAGTGCTATGGGGGCTTCCGGATTGTTCCTTCTTTCTCCTGTCATGGAGGAAGAACTGCGGGAGAAGGGGATGGAATCCCTTTATCGGCAAACGGAAATGCCCCTGATGCAGGTGCTGTATTCCATGGAGCGGGAAGGCTTTACCATGGATACGGCGGTTCTCAAAGAACTGCAAAAGGAGTTTTCCGCCCAACAGCAGGAACTGGAGGGGCAAATCTATTCGCTTGCAGGAGAGAAGTTCAACATCCTTTCCCCAAAACAGCTTGGAAGCATCCTGTTTGAAAAGCTGGGACTGCCTCATGGGAAAAAGACGAAGTCCGGCTACTCAACGGACAGCGATACCCTGGAAGCCATTGCGGATAAGCATCCCATCGTACCGCTGATTGGGGAATACAGATTTTTAAGCAAGGTCAACGCCACCTTTGTGGAAGGTCTTTTGAAGGCTACGGCACGGGATGGGAAGGTGCATTCCTCCTTTAATCAGTGCGTAACCGCTACGGGGCGCATTTCCAGCACGGAGCCGAACCTGCAGAACATCCCCGTCCGCACGCCCCAGGGGGCACAGATTCGGAAGGCCTTTATAGCTTCTCCCGGCAGGGTGCTGGTGGGGGCAGACTATTCTCAGATTGAGCTTAGACTGCTGGCACATATGAGCGGAGATGTGGGACTGATTGCGGCCTTTAACAGCGGGGAGGACATTCATCGCCATACGGCCTCCGAAGTCTTTCACACCCCCTTGGAAGCGGTCACCAAGGAACAGCGCAGCGCCGCCAAGGCGGTAAACTTCGGCATTGTGTACGGCATCTCGGACTTTGGTCTGGCGAGGAATTTGAACATACCCGTAAAGGTAGCCAAGAATTATATCGAGATGTATCTTGAACGCTATCCCGGGGTTCGGGCGTATATGCACGAGAGTGTGGAAACAGCACGGGAGAAGGGGTACGCCCAGACGCTGTACGGACGCCGCCGTCCCCTTCCTGAGCTCAAGAGCAGCAACTACAACACCCGCAGTTTTGGAGAGCGGGTGGCCATGAATATGCCCATTCAAGGCAGTGCCGCCGATATTATCAAAATTGCTATGGTGCAAGTTCATGAGAAACTGCAGGCTGAGGACTTTCAGGCACGGCTTGTGCTTCAGATTCATGACGAACTGCTGGTGGATGCGCCCGCAGAGGAAGCAGAAGCGGTGATGCGGCTTATGAAGGACACCATGGAGAACGTGGCCAAGCTGAAGGTGAAGCTCATTGCCGATGCCGCCAGCGGCCGAAGCTGGTACGAAACAAAATGAGCAAGTATGTGTGTGCAGGATTGACGGGGGGCATTGCTTCAGGAAAGTCCACCGTTTCCGCCAGATTTCGGGAGCTTGGCGCTCATATTGCGGATGCGGATGAAATCTCCCGCCATGCATTGGATGTGGGAACGGATTGCTATGTGCAGACCGTGCAAACCTTTGGCGAAGGCATCCTATTTGCGGACGGCCAAGTAAACCGAAAGAAGCTGGGGGATATCGTGTTTGCGGCGGAGGCGGAGCGGCAGAAGCTCAACGCCATTGTACACCCCTATGTACGCAGGCGCATGGACATGCTTTCCAGGCATTGGTGGGATTCGAACCCACGTACACTGATTCTCTGGGATGTGCCGCTTCTGTTCGAAAACGGCTTGCATCGATCGGTGCAGAAAACCATAGTGGTGACAGCTTCCGTAGAACAGCGCATTGCCCGCATGGCCGTGCGAAACGGATACACCCGGGAAGAAGCCCTTGCCCGCATTCACAGCCAGATGCCCGAGGAGGAAAAAGTGAAATTGGCGGACTACGTTCTTGACAATACCGGAGATTTGTCTTCGCTGTATGCACAGGTGGATATTGTATATGAAAAACTTACCAACGAACTTTGCTGCTCCTGAGAAGGGGAAGTCCGTTTCCAAACTTCTGCTGGGCATAGGTATTTTGGTGCTGTGTGCATTGCTGGCGGCAGGGTATTTTCTTTTTGCCCGTCCTGCCTTGCTGAGACTGCGTTACAAACTGGAGTATACGCCCTTGATTTTGGAAGAGGCAAAAAAGAATGACTTGGACCCCACCTTGGTGGCGGCGGTGATTTTTTGCGAGAGCGGCTATCGGCCTGCCGTTTCCAGCGGAGCGGGCGCAAAAGGCCTCATGCAGCTTATGCCCGCTACGGCGGCGGAGGTAGCGGACTGGCTGGGCATGGAAGCCTATTCGGAAGAGCGGCTTGTGGAGCCGGAGGTCAACATTGCCTTGGGATGCCGATACTTAAAGTATTTGATTGAGGAGTTTCAGTCGGAAAAGGCGGCTGTGGCCGCATACAATGCGGGCCCCGGCAAAACGAAAAGCTGGTTGAAGGAATACGGTGCCGACAGCGAGGGCTGTCCCCTGTACATTCCTTATCCCGAAACGGACAAGTACGTGCAAAAGGTAACGTCTGCACGGCGCATGTATGCAAAATTGTACCCGGAACTGGTTTTGCCGGTTTCATAAAGGAGGTTGCTTATGGAATGGATAATAGCCTTGCTGGTGCTTGCGGCGGATCAGCTCAGTAAAGTGTACGCCGCACAGGTGCTTTCCAAAGGGGCGTTGGTGCTGATTCCCGGAGTGCTGGAGCTGACGTATTTAAAAAATACAGGGGCGGCGTGGGGCATGTTTCAGGGCGCCCGCATTCCGTTTATTTTGCTGACGGTGGCCTTTTTGGCACTGTGCCTGTTTTTCTACGGGAAAAAGCGTGGGAATTTAACCAAGTTAAGCCGAATTATTTTGTTTTTGATTGTTTCGGGCGCCCTTGGAAATCTCATTGACCGAATGTTTCTCGGCTATGTGCGGGACATGATTTACTTCTCCCTGATTGATTTCCCCGTCTTCAACGTTGCGGACAGTGCCATTGTCATCGGCGCCATACTGTTGGTGCTGGAAACTCTGTTTACCAAAAACGGCCTTTTGGAAGTGCTGGAAAAGACCTTGGAGAAGAAACCGAAAGCAAAAGCAGAGGACGCTTCTGCGACTTCAGATACCAAAGGAGAAGCACAATCGTGTGCAGATGACTCTTCGGAGGCACCCCATGCCCCGTGAGGTCATTCCCGTTGAGGAAAACTACAAGCGGTTGGACAGCTGTCTGGCGGCATTATCCCTCCTATCCCGCTCCAGAGTGCAGAGCTTGATTGAAGAGGGGCTAGTGTGGAAGAACGGGGTTCCCTGCCGCAGTAAGGACGCTGTCAAAGCAGGGGACGTGCTGACGTACGAATTGCCGGAGGTGCGGGACGTCGGGCTGATTCCGGAGGATATCCCCTTGGACATCGTATACGAGGATGGGGACATCTGCGTGCTGAACAAGCCTCGGGGCTTGGTGGTGCATCCTGCCCCGGGCCATGAAAGCGGTACGCTGGTCAACGGGCTTATGTATCATTTCGGAAGCCTATCCTCCATTGGCGGTGAAAACCGTCCCGGTATCGTTCACCGCATTGACCGCATGACCAGCGGCCTGTTGGTAGTAGCCAAGAACGATGCTGCGCACCAGAACCTTGCCTCCCAATTTGCCGTGCACAGCGCCAAAAGAAGCTATGTAGCCATTGTTCACGGAAACATACGGGAGGATACAGGCACCATTGACGCACCCATCGGGCGGCATCCCACCGACAGAAAGCGAATGGCGGTTGTAGCCGACGGCCGCAGGGCCGTAACCCATTTTCGGGTGTGGGAACGTTTCGGCAATCTAACGTTTTTGGAACTGGAACTGGAAACCGGGCGCACCCATCAGATTCGTGTTCACATGGCCCATTGCAAGCATCCCCTTTTGGGAGACGATGTATACTGCGGAGCAGAGGATGCGTATCATTTAGGCGGACAGGCCCTTCACGGATACAAACTTCAGCTCACCCATCCCGTTTCGGGAGAAAGATTGTCCTTTACAGCTCCCATGCCCGATGAACTGACGCGGGTGCTTAAAAAGCTTGGCTGGCAGGGAAACGGCCCGCAGGGAAGCATTGCATAAGCGTGACTTTATGCGAATGCCCCTTGACAGGGACGCCGTCTCTGCTATATAATGCAATGCATATAAAACGTTGAAAAAGAGGAGTACGCCTGCAACGCTTTCTTCAGAGAGAAGTTCGGTTGGTGAAAGAACTTTGGAGCCGGGGGCGGAAGTCGCTTTGGAGTTTGAGAGTTAAAGCCCAATCGGGGTGCGTAGCTTCTCACGCAGACGCTGCGTTAAAGCATTGAGAGGGCGGGAGAAATCCCGTCAACAAAGG
>CAZPCH010000025.1:0-10390 GCA_964585055.1 uncultured Christensenella sp.
CAGACCTTCAAGGGGGGAAGTGAGGGGCTTCCCCCCCTTTTTTTCGGCAAACACCCCCGCCTCTCCCCCTCCCTTCAGTTCTGCATTCTCAGCATTTCCCGCTGAAGCCTGCGGAGGATGCGCTTTTCCAGCCGGGAGATGTAGCTTTGGGAGATGCCCATGGTGTCCGCCACCTGCTTTTGAGTCTGGGGCTTTTGTCCCGTCAGCCCGTAGCGGCGGTTGACAATCTCCTGCTCCCGCGGGTTCAACAGCTTTAAAGCGTCATGGAGAAGCTGTCTGTCCACCTCGTCCTCCAGGGCCTCCCCCACCTCTGCGCCGTCAGTGCCCAGCACATCGGAAAGCAAAAGCTCGTTCCCCTCCCCATCCGTGTTTAAGGGCTCGTCAAAGGATACCTCCAGCTTCAGCTTGCAGGTGCGGCGCAGGTGCATGAGAATCTCGTTTTCGATACAGCGGGAGGCGTAGGTGGCCAGCTTGATCTTCTTCTCGCTGTTGAAGGTGTTCACCGCCTTAATGAGCCCGATGGTGCCGATGGAGATGAGATCCTCCGTCAGCACCCCCGTGTTTTCAAACTTTTTGGCGATGTAGACCACCAGCCGCAGATTGTGCTCAATGAGCTTGTTCCGTGCCCACTCCTGGGTCTGAGACAGCAGGGCATAGCGGCTCTCCTCCTCCGCCGTCAGGGGGGCAGGCAAACTCTCCCCCGTGCGCAGGTACCACAGGGGATTTTGCCGCCTGGCCTCCAGCTTGGGGAACAGGCGGTACAGAAGCTTTTTGCATTTTCGCACCAGCCTGTACCATTGTCTTTTGATTGCCTTCATAAAATTCTCTCCTTTCCTTTTTGCCTTTGGGCAGGGCCCAACAGGGCACAATGGCCTTCCCCTTTTCCAGCTTCATGGGGGCTCTGCCCACATACACCTCCACAGGGCCTACAGCCGCCTCCAAAAGATACAGTTCCCCTCTGCCTATTAAAACTTCTCCCCAGCCCTCAATATATAGGGGCAGTCCCTCCTCTATCTCCACTCCCTCTGCAAGCACCACGGGAAGATTGGTGACAGGCTCACGGAGCAAATTCCCGCTATCGAAAAAAGCCCGCCGCACCATGGTTTTCTCCCCCAGCTTCAAAAGAACCTCCCCCTCCTGCGCTTCTTCGTACCCCCGGCGGATACAAAGGCGCACCAAGGGAATCAGCCCCCAACCTGCGGCCATGCCGTACAGCGCCAAGCGCACGGGTACGGTGGAAATAAGCACCCCGCCGCTTTGGATGGGCAGTCCCAGCCCGATCTGCAAGAGAAGCAAGCCGCCGCCCAGCAAGGCATAGGCGCACAGAAGGGTCAAAAGGGTCAAGGGGTATCTCCCCCTGCGGGCGGTCAATAGGGTCATCAGTCCTAGACACAAAGCCCGCCCCCAAAGTTCCAACAGCATGGGGCACAATGCTAAAGCCCCCAGACTCCACACCGCCCCCAAAAGGGCGCACAGCTTCTGCCGCCGTCCCTTCTCCCCCCGCAGTGCCTCCCCCAGCCTTACGGCCAGCAGGTTCATAACAAAGTTGTCCAGCAGGAACAGCTCTATGGATATGCGCATCCGTCTTCACTCAATGCCCACCACCATTACGGTCATGTCATCCCGCTGTCCCCGGCTCTTGGCCTCCGCCAAAATGGCTTCCGCCAGCTCCCTGTCCCCTCCCTGCTTCCACTGCCGCAGTACCGGCTCCAATTCCCGCCCCAGAAGGTCGTAAACCCCGTCGGTAACGAAAATCAGCCGATCCTGCCGCTTAAGATGCAAGCGCTGCACGGAGGGGCGTGCCTCGTCCACAATGCCGCAGGGAAGGGACTCCCCGCACAAAAACCGTGGGATGCCGCCCCGCAGAAGGCAGGTGGGGGGAGCGCCGTACTTCACCAGCTCCGTCTCCCCCGTAGCAAGGTCGATGTGGGCGGAGTCTAAGGTGGCATACATCTCCTCCTTGGCTCTGTGCAAAAGCAGTCGGTTCACGTTCTCATAGACCAGCTCCCGCTCAAAGCCCGCTTTAAGGAGGGAAAAGAGCAGGTGCAGTGCCTCACGGCTCTCCTCTCTTGCCCGCTCCCCGCTGCCCATACCGTCGGACACGGCGTAAATCACCCGCCCGCTGGGCAAGCGGTACTCCCCGGAAGCATCCCCCGAGGGAGCATCGGGGCTTTCCGGCAGGGAAGCCACCGCCATGGAGGACTTCAGGGACTTCCCCTCCTCCATCTCCACCAGCATCTTCCCCTCCTTCCGCCAGGCTCTCAGCAATCGCATGGGGCGCCCCACCGTCTGCTGCACGGCCTCCGTCACCGCACGGCTGGTTAAGGCGGGCTCCGCCTCCAAAGACAGCCGCAATAGAAGGCCCCCTCCCGGGTAAAAGGCATCCAGGGCTATGGGGGAAAGGCCTCGGTTCTGCAGTCCCGCAAACAAAGCGGTTTCCAGCCGATCGTCTACCCAATCGTCCTCCCGCAAACGGGCGGACTGACGGAACAAAGCGGCGGCCAGCCCCATAAGCTGGCGGTTCATATAGGCGCACTGGCGAGCCGCCCGCTTCAGCCCCGCCTCGTGGGCAAAGGCCTGATTGTAGGATTGGTAGGCGGCGGAAAGAAGCTCCGAAAAATAGCGGCACCGAATATCCATAGGCGGCAGAGGGCGCACGCTCTCTCCCCGGTCATAAGCGGGCAAAAGGGACAAAATGGCCTTCTCCATGGCGCCCCCGTCCCGCCAGCACAGCACCCTGACTTCGCACCCCTGGCACACCCGCCTTGCCGCCCCCAAGGACCAGGCCTCCAGATACCGTCCCTCCCCCTCCCCGGGGTCAAAAAGATGAGAAAGCTCGGCGCAGAGGCGGGCGGTTTGCTCCATCTGGCGGGCGGTCTGCTCCTGTATGCGGTGCACCGCCAAGGCCGTATTCTCTCGGGAACTGCGGGTTTCGTTGAGCAGTCCCTCCATAACCCCCAGCCACTCCACAGGCAAGGCGCCAAAGAGCATGGAAGCAACCATGGCGTTCTCCATGGTCACCAGCCCCTGCTCCCCGGTTAAAAATGCCCAGCTTAAAGCCTGACTCAGCAGAAAGGCCACCAGCAGATACCCCCGCCCGTAGGGCGCCGTCAGGGCGCTCAGCAGGGTGCTCAAAGCATACGCCCCCAAAAGCTGTACCCCGCCCTTATCCCCAAAGGCCAGCACCGCCCCCAAAAGCACCCCCACGCCTACGCCGTTGAGCCCCCGTGCATACACCAGCACCAGCATGCACCCATAAAGCAGTACCGTAGACAAAGACACGCTTCCCGCCTCCAGCCCCCACAGCCCCAGCAGCAGCAGCCCCAGCAGTCCCGACAGACAAAGCTGTTCCCCGCCGTTTAAGGGGCGTCCCGGGCGCAGCCGCCGCAAAATGGCGTGACAGCGCAGAAGCAAAAACACCCCCAAGGCCGACAAGGCGGCGGACAGCAGGGCATAGGCCACGGAGACCCCCGCCCCGTCTATTTGAAAGGGGAGTACGGCGGCCTGGGTCAAAATAAACAGCAACAGGCGGGTGCTGACCCCGGGGCTGGGGGTAAAGACCTCCACCGCCGTCAACAGCAGGGAAAACACCCCTGCCGCAATCATGACCCCCCACAAGGGCGGCCCCTCCAACAAGGCCCCCAGCAGTACCCCCGCCGCAGGGAACAGGGGATGCACCCCGCAAAAGGGCGCCGCACCCAGCACGCTCAGGCCGAAGGGGGCGCAAAGGCTTCCTACCCGCACCCGTCCCAGCACCAGGGCGCAGAGGAAAAAGCCCAGCCCCTCCATATGATTTTTCCCTGCGGGGTGCAGGAAGTCCGCCTCTGTTGCATGCAGAAGCCGTAGATACGCTTTCTTTTGTTTGCACTGCTTTTTCTTTGCCATGGGCGTATTGTATACCCGGCGGCAGGGTGTTTTTTATGCGAAAAAAAGGGGCCCTCGCCGCCTCTTCCGCCGACGTGCTTCCGCCCTTTCCCCTCCCTTTTCCTCCGTCCCAACAAAACCTCCCCCGCTTCCAAACAATATGTGTTGAGATTGCCGCCGGGCTGTGGTATACTCAATTGGTCAACATTTTGTGAACGGAGGACGCCATGGGGAAGATTATCACCCTGGAGGGCATTGACGGCACGGGCAAAGGTACCCAAACCCGGCTTTTGAAACAGGCGCTGGAAGAGCGGGGACTCAGGGTAGGAGAGCTTTCCTTCCCTGCCTACGAGACCTTTTTCGGAGGCTATGTAGGGAAATATCTCACGGGAAAGCTGAATGTCACCGCCGACAAGGTGGATCAGCACAGCATGGCTCTGTGGTTTGCTCTGGACAGATGGGAAGCGGTGCAGAATTTTGATTTTGACGCTTGGGACGTGGTGCTCATCAACCGCTATGTCCTCTCCAACGCCGTGTATCAGAGCATTCGGGACATAGACAAAAACGGCATTGATCTGCTGGACTTCTGCATGGAGTTGGAGTACGGGCATTTCCGCCTGCCCAAGCCGGATCTGCAGTTGATTTTGGACGTAGCCCCTGCGGACGCCACCAAAAACGTGGAGAAAAAGGGCTTCCGAGACTATGCCGGCGAAGAAAAGGATGTGTACGAAGCCGCCGGCTCCATCCAGCAGCGGGCACGGGAAAAGTATATCCAATACGCCGCCCGCCTCCCCGAAGCCGTTCTCATCCCCTGCATGGAGAATGGAAAGCTGCTGCCGCTGGAAAAGGTCCACGAGATGATTCTTCAGGCCGTGGACAAGCACCTGTAAGCGATTTACATTTGTATAAAGAAAAAAGCCCGTTTACGGGCTTTTTTGTTGCACGAAAATTACAAAAGGGTATAAAAAAAGCGTGCACCCCGCTTCGGCGATCGTCCCCCGGCCGGTTCTCCGTTCAGGTGGCTCCCCGCAGGATGGCTCACGGCACACAGACCTATCCGCTTAGTGCTGCTTCCTTCCGGACCTGACACGATTCACAGCGGTCTGTTGCATGAGACCCGCAGCTCAACACTCCTTAAACGGGCCATACCCAAAGACGCACGCCTCTTGCGGGGGATCCGGTCCTGCTGTAGCGGATTGCAGGTTCAGGGCACCGCTAATTCCCCACTTGGCACGCAAGCTATAGTATATCCTATTTTTCTTCCCTTTGCAAGCGGGAAATCGCCCAAAGGAGGGCTTTTCTTTCCCCGTCAGGAATTTCCTGCCCCAATCTCTCCTTCATCAAGGGCAAAAGCTCCGTCTTTCCCTCCAAAGCGCTTACCACGGCGCTCTGGGCAATGAGCTTGTTTCCCTTCTTCATATTCTTACCGATGAGCCCCAAGGCGGTCTTCTGCTCCCCCTTGAGCAATGTCTCCGGGGCAAAGGCGGCCTGTTCCTCCGCCGTCATCTCCCGACAGGGCACCTCCCTGTTCAAGGGGCACACCTGCTGGCACCTTTCACAGCCCAGCACGGCGGTCATCTTCTCCATGACCCACTCCGGCATGTCCTCTTCCATATAGGTGCGCAGGCACTTTTCCCAGTGGTACCCGTCTTCGTCTATGGCCCCGGCCGGACAGGCCCTTCGGCACCTGCCGCAGTGCAGACAGGAAGCTTCTTCCTCCCCCTTCGGCACACGGCCTTCCTCCTCCACCATAAGCCCCTGCAGAATAAACCGGGTGCCTATATGGGGCAGCGCCATAAGGGAGTTTTCCATGCGGCTGCCCAAGCGGTACCGCTCCATGCATTTTTTCAGGGGCACACGGGCGCTTTCGCTCCGCTGTCCCCGTGCCTCCATGCGCTTTCGCAGGGCTTGCATGGCGTGGTAGCTTTGGTTGGAAGCGGGGTAATAGCCGGAAAAGCGGCAATGGGGGGCATAGGGCGCATAGGCCCAAACCAACAGCAAAAGCCCCCGGGCCCAAGGATAGGCCTGCCGGGGGTCTTCAAAAATATAGTCTGCCTGAGGGGCATGGCTCTGCCGGTTCCAATCCTCATAGTCAGGAACGGGCACCAGCCACGCCCGATAAAACCCAAGCTCTTTTGCTTCTTCTTCCAGTCCCAAGCTTACTTGGTGCCGAAGAGACGGTCGCCTGCATCGCCCAGACCGGGAACGATGTAGCCGTGCTCGTTGAGCTTCTCGTCCACGGCGGCCACGTAGATATCTACGTCGGGATGGGCCTTCTGCAGAGCCTCAATGCCCTCGGGAGCGCCCAGGAGGCAGACCATGCGCAGCTTGGTGGCGCCGGCCTTCTTGACCAGGCGGATGGCTTCGATGGCGGAGTTGCCGGTGGCCAGCATGGGATCTACGACGATGCACTCACGCTGTGCAATGTCATCGGGGAGCTTGCAGTAATAGCCCGTGGGCATGAGGGTGTCGGGATTGCGGTAGAGACCGATATGACCCATCTTGGCGTTGGGAATCAGGTTCATCATGCCGTCGGCCATGCCGAGACCTGCACGCAGAATGGGGATTACGGCCAGCTTCTCGTTCTCCAGCATGTTGAAGGTAGCGGTGGTAATGGGGGTTTCGATGGAAACGGGGGTCAGAGGCAGATTCCGGGTGACCTCATAACCCATGAGCATGGACAATTCCTGCACCAGTTCACGGAACTGCTTGGCGCCGGTGTTCTTGTCACGCAGAAGAGCCAGCTTATGCTGTACGAGGGGATGGTCGATAACGGTTACTTTGCTCATAATACACCTCCTGAGGTTTTAATTACGTTCTTGTTCGTATCGGGCAATCTTGTCGATACGCCTTTGGTGTCTCTCCCCCTGAGAAAAGGGAGTGGTCAGCCATATATCCGCAATGGATACGGCCTGAGGAAGGGTGACCAGCTTGGCACCCAAAGCCAGCACATTGGTATCGTTGTGCTGCCGGGTCAAGGAGGCGCACTCCTCGTTGACGCACAGGGCGCAGCGAATGCCCTTTACCTTGTTGGCGCAGACGGAAACGCCGATGCCTGTGGTGCAAAGGACGATGCCTCTGTCCGCTTCGCCCTTGGCTACGGCCTCTGCGGCGGGAAGCGCCGTGTCCGGATAATCCATACTGTCCTTACCGAAACAGCCGAAATCCTTGACCTCATAGCCCAAGTTCAGCAGATGGGCCTTGAGCCCTTCCTTGAGTTCATACGCCCCATGGTCACAGCCCATGGCGATTCTTACCGTGCCTATCCTATTTATCATACCACGTTTCCTCCCCTTTCTACAAGACAAAATATATTCTATCCCCCTGAAAAACTTTCAGCGGAGCAAATTCTCACGGGTTTTCTGCCGAAATTCCGGCTTATCCGCCTATACTTCTTCCACTTCAAAGCCTGCCGCCCGCAAAAGACGGTTCATGTAGGCCAGCCCCGTTCCCTCGGGAGAAATGCCCTCGCAGAGGATAATTTCAGCCCCCTCCTCGTCTAAAGTCCGAAGGAGGGTGAATAGGTTTGCGCACAAAGTCACGGGGTTGTCCCGATCCCCCATGAGGACGGCGGGCATCTTCCGTGCCTTGTAGTACCCCATGGTCTGGCGGGTGCCGGCTACGCTGACCTTCTTTCCCGCCTGCGTAAACTCGGCGTACCGCTCCACGATTCTCAGCGCCGCCTTTTCCGGGGTGCCCGTCACCACATGCACCTGCGCCTTGGGGGCATAGTGCTTATACTTCATGCCGGGGGAAAGCACCTTCTCCCCCTCCTCCATGGGCTTAAGAAGACAGCTTGCCAGCTCCACATGGCCGATGACCGCTTCCAGCATCTCCTTGGTCACCGCTCCGGGGCGAAGGATGGTAGGCGTGCCTACCAAAGAGAGCACCGTGCTCTCCACGCCGAATCTGCAGGGGCCGCCGTCCAAAATCAGGGGAATCTTCCCCTTCATGTCCGCCAGTACATGCTCCGCCGTGGTGGGGCTGGGCTTGCCGCTCAAGTTGGCGCTGGGAGCCGCAATGGGCACCCCTGCTTCCTTAATGAGCGCCAAAGCCACCTCGTTGTCCGGCATGCGCACGGCCACGGTGCTAAGTCCTGCCGTCACCTCGTCGGGCACAATGCCCGCCCGATGATAAATCAAAGTCAAAGGCCCCGGCCAGAAGGTGTGCATAAGCACCTGTGCCTTATGGGGCACCTCCGTCCACAGCCGCTCAATCTGCTTTTGGTTCTCTATGTGCATAATCAGGGGGTTGTCGCCCGGCCGCCCTTTGGCCTTAAAAATGCGGCGCACCGCCTCTGCATCCAGGCCGTTGGCTCCAAGGCCGTACACCGTCTCCGTGGGAAAAGCCACCAGCTCCCCCATGGCAATGAGCTCGCCGCCCATTTGCGCCCCCAGCCAGGGGTCTTTGCGGCAGTCGACAATCTCCGTTTCCGGCTCCGTCCCCTCCAGCACCCGTAAATAGTCCGTATCCATGCTCACTCCTCCTCTCCGGAAAGCTGTCTTGTCCGCTCCGCCACAATGAGGGCGTCCATCAGCTCGTCCATATCTCCGTCCAAAAACTGCTCCAGCTTGTACAAAGTCAAATTGATGCGGTGATCCGTCACCCGGTTCTGGGGGAAGTTGTAGGTGCGGATGCGCTCGCTTCTGTCTCCCGAGCCCACCATGCTCTTTCGGGCGTTGGCCACAGCGGCGTTCTGCTCGGACTGATACAGATTGTAGAGACGGCTCTTGAGCACCTTCATGGCCTTGTCCTTATTCTTAAACTGGCTCCGCTCGTCCTGACACTCCACCACGATGCCCGTGGGCAGGTGGGTAATGCGGATGGCCGAGGAGGTCTTGTTTACGTGCTGTCCGCCTGCGCCGGAACTGCGGTAGGTATCAATCTGGATGTCGGCGTCCTTAATCTCAATCTGCACATCCTCCACCTCGGGCAATACGGCCACCGTGGCGGCGCTGGTGTGAATGCGCCCCTGAGATTCCGTCTCCGGCACCCGCTGTACCCGATGGACGCCGCTTTCAAACTTCAGCCGAGAGTAAGCGCCCCTTCCCGTCAGGGTCATAACCACTTCCTTGACGCCGCCCTTTTCCGTCAGGTTCTCCGTCATAAACTCCACCCCGTAGCGGTGGCGCTCGGCGTAGCGCAAATACATTCTCAGCAAATCCGCCCCAAACAGGGACGCTTCCTCTCCGCCGGTGCCCGCCCGAATCTCCACGATTACGTTCTTATCGTCGTTGGGGTCCTTGGGCAGAAGCAATACCTTCAGCTCCTCCTCCAGCGCCTTTTCCCGCTCTGCAAGCTCCGAAAGTTCCTGCTGCACAAGCTCCTTCATTTCCCCGTCCAAATGCTCTTCCAGCATACTGCGGCAGTCCTCCTGCCCGGAAATGGCGGCCTCGTAGGCGTCGTATACGGCCACAATCTCCCCCAACTGGGCCTGCTCACGGGTCATCTCCCGCCACTTGTCCATGTCCTCCATGGCCTCGGGGGCGCTGAGAAGCCTGCCCAGTTCCTCGTATCGATTCTTTATTTTCTTCAGCTTTTCTCGCATATTTTACTCCATCCTTTGGCAGACGACTCTGTCCTGCCCACCTAAATCCTGCAAAATCCGGCTGCCGGGAAACAGCCCCTGTACGGCCTGCCCCTGGGTACAGCCAATCTCCATGTACAATCTGCCCCCCGGCTTAAGATGCAGGGGCGCTTCTTTCTGCAGCCGCCGATAAAAATCCAATCCGTCCCCGCCGCCGTACAAGGCCAGGGCCGGCTCATAGGTCAGCTCCTTTTGGAGCGTCTCCATTTCCTCCCCCGTCAAATAGGGGGGATTGCACAAAATTCCGTCAAAGGTTCGGCCCTTTAGGGGAGCAAAGAAATCTCCCTGCAAAAACTCCCCCTCTACGCCGTTGAGCGCCGCATTCTCCCGGGCTACGGTTAAAGCGTCTTCGCTGATGTCGCAAAAGGTCACCTGTGCGCCGCCCAAACGGCTCATGGCAATGCCGATGCACCCCGTGCCGCAGCACAAGTCCAGCACCTTTGCTCCCTTAGGCAGTTCCCGAAGGGCGGTTTCGCACAGAAGCTCCGTCTCCGGGCGGGGAATCAGCACCCCCGCTCGCACCTTCATGGGCAAGCCCATAAACTCCCACTCCCCCAGAATATACTGAAGGGGCTCCCCTTTTTGCCGCCGCTCGGCCTGAGAGAAGAGAAGTTCCGTTTCCCCCTCCGTCAAAGGGCGGCGCAGACCCCGGGTCAGGGCGTCCAGAAGGAACCCTGCCTCCAAAAAGGCCTCCTCCCCTGCGGCGGGGCGCAAAGCCTTTGCCAATTGATCCCGTGCCTGCCGATACTCCATCAGGCTTCCTCGAAAGATTCGGGAGTTTCCTCCGTCTCAGGGGTTTCGGGAGTCTCCGCAGTCTCGGGAGTTTCGGGAGTCTCCGCAGTCTCGGGAGTTTCGGGAGTCTCAGGAGTCTCGGGGGTTTCCGTTTTGTCCTCCTTGGGCAATACGATGCGGATATCCTTTTCGGGGGGATTCATGGCC
>CAZPCH010000026.1:0-9830 GCA_964585055.1 uncultured Christensenella sp.
GTCAGGCGTCTGTCCCCCTCCGTTTTTTCTTCCTCTGCCAAAGCAAAGCACGGCAGCAGGCTCAAAAGCATCACTAGGCACAGAGCCCAAGCAGTCAGTTTCTTTTTCATGCAGTTTACCTCCATGGCAAAGAGTATAACAGGCTTTTGTTACAGGACTGTCGCAAAACTTTGAACACAGGTTGAGGGATTTTTAAACTTTTTTCTTGGCAAAGTCGGCTTGGAGCAAGGCAAATCTCCCGCCCCACCGCCCTATCGGTACCAAAAAAGGGACGGAAAAACCGTCCCTTCGGATGAATTTGTCTTTGATTACCATGGTCTGCGGCCGCAGACGAAGTTCCGCTTCCAATAGGAGCTCAAATCCCGCCGCACTACCTTGCCGTAGGAGGAGGAGGCGTCAATCATGTCCCCTGAGCCCACATAGATGCCGCAGTGGGAGACGCGGCTGCTTTCGTCGCTGCGGAAGAAGATGAGATCCCCCTTCTTCAAGTCATCGATGCTGGTAATCTTCGTCCAAGAGCTTTTGTTGGAAAAACCGGCGGCGTTCAGCCTTGTACAGCTTACCCCTGCCTGACGCAGGCACCAATAGATAAAGCCGGAGCAGTCAAAGGTATCGGGGCCCCGATCCCCCAGAATGTATTCGCACCCCAGCTTGCTTTTGGCGGCTTTGATGACCTTCTCCGCCTTGGTTTCCGCCTTAGGCGTGGGAGTAGCCTTCTTGTCCTTCTCCGCCTTGGCCGCCGCCGCAGAGGCGGAAGCCTGGGCTTTTTGCAGGGAGGAGGAGATTTTGGCATCGTCGCTGTACAGCTTCTCTAATGTCTTTTCTCCTGCTAAGCCGTCATCGTCCAGCTTGTTCCGCTTTTGGAAGGTGATGATGGCGTTTTTTGTGGTCTCCCCGTACACATGGTCGATGTCCTTCTCATCCAGATAGCCCAAGTCGCAAAGCTGCTGTTGAAGCTGCTTTACGTCCCGTCCCTCTGCCCCTTCCTTCAGGCAGTAATGCTCCGCATCCTTGCTGTAGAGCAGGGTCTGGGTGGTGGGTCCGGCCACGCCGTCCTGAGTCAGGCCGTGCTGACGCTGGAAGAGCTCCACGGCATATTCCGTCGAGGAGCCGTAATAGTTGGTAGGTTCGTCAATATCCAGATACCCAAGCTCCATCAGCCGTCCCTGAAGAGTGGTGACATCGTCGGACTTATCGTGCTTCTTCAGCGTAGCATACTGGCTGGTAGGCTCCGGCGTGGGCGTTTCCTCCATGGGCGCATCCGTAGGCAGAGGAGATTCCTGAGTCTGTCCCGCCTCGGGCACGGAGGCTTCTCCATCGGGAACATCGGGCTGGTTGGGATCCTCGGGATCCTCCATGGTGGTGACGCCCTGATTGTTTTCCACGGTGCTCTGACCGCCCATGACCTGCTGGGCGCCTCCCTGCTCCCCGTTTATGCCGGGAGTAGGTACGGGTAAGGAAGCGGCCTCCTCTCCCCCTGCGCAGCTTGCAATGCCTACAATCAGCAAGGCCACAAGCAGAATCACAAAGGCCAGCCCTCCCAGCACAATGGCACGGCGAATGGACACCGGCAGGCGGGTGGCCTGTTCCATCAGTTGTTCCGCCTTCTCTTCAGCCCGGCGGAGGGGGCTTTGCTTTTCGTTCTTCATCATAGTGAGTGTATACTCTCCCTCCCCCTTTCCGCAAGAGGGAGAAGGCATTTGTCATATAAAGTTTAAAAAGAGGCCGTCCTTTTGGGATTTTATGCCTGCAATCAGGGCTCCGGCGTTGCCGCAGGTTCCGGAGTGGTCTGCTTTTCGGGCATAAGCACGGGCTCCTGCGTTAAAGGGGGCGTTGCGGTGGGCTCAGGCTCCGTATACCGGTTCTCAAACCACCAAGTGACCACCCGCTCCACGGCTACGGCGTTTGAACTGCCGGAAAGGCCGTTGGGAATGTACACAACCATGGCAATTTGGGGATCCTCCTTGGGATAGACGGCTACGAACCAAGCGGTATTCTCAATATCGATGTTGGTAGCGGAGGTGGTGGCGGTCTGAGCGGTGCCCGTCTTGCCTACCATGCGCTTGAGGTAGGTATCCCGAAAGTCACGGGAGAAGGAAGCGGCGGCGGTACCTCCCTCTTCGGCGGATACCACGTCGGCCATGCCCTCATAGAGGATATCCCAGTACTCGTCGGGGGCTTCCACCACATGGTCAATCTCCGGCTGGACGGTTTGATACAATGTGCCGTCGCTGTTGTAAATGCTGTCCAGAATGGAAGCCTTGTACACCGTCCCCCGATTGGCGATGGTGGAGATGTAGCGGGCAACGGACAAGGGCGTCAGCAGCATAACTCCCTGCCCAATGCCGGACTGAATGGTATAGGTGGGCTTCCAGCGCAGTTCCTCCAGCCATACGGAAATCTGCACGACCCAGTTGGTGTGCAGAAGGCTGATGCCCATGGGAATGTTCAGTTCCTCATAGAGAATGCGGCGTATGTCCTCGCCGTGCTCCGTCTGGGTGCCGTCCTGCAGTTCCAACAGCCGCTGGGCGCAGTGGGTCAGCTCCTCATAGGTGGCTTCTTTCCCTGCCTCCTCCAGAATCACCCGCAGGTGGGCGGCAATCTGGTTGTAAATCAGCCGAGGAATGGCGGAAGACTGCTGGCTTAGGGTCTTGGTGTTGTCATAGCGGACGCTCTGGCCGCCGACCTGCACGGACAGTTCTCCGGGAAGCTCCACCCCCGTGGTATCGGACAGTCCAAGCTGTCCCGCCCAGTAATCCAAGCGCTCAATGCCCACTCGGTCGGACACGGTGAAAAAGTAATAGTTGCAGCTTACCGCCAGAGCATGGGCTAAGTCCAGATTGGCATGGCGGTTTGTGTTCCCCACCCAGCAGGAGGGGGCGTTGGCCTCAACCTTGGTGGTGGGGTCATTGTAGAAGTAGTAATAGGGGGAACGGTCGGAGATGCGGGTGTCCGCCGTAATGGCCCCCTCCATAAGCCCTGCAAAGCCCGTAGCCATTTTAAAGATGGAGCCGGGAGCGGTACGAATGGCGATGGCACGGTTCAAGGTAGGCTGGTTGCTGTTGTCCCCGAAGAGAAGCTCCAGTTCCTCGCTGTCTATGCCGTCGGTAAACATATTGGGATCGTACCCGGGGTTGGAAGCCATGGCCAGTACCTTTCCCGTGTTCACCTCCATGACCACGATGGCGCCGGTTTCGGCACGCTGGATACTCTCCTCCGGGTTGGCCCGCAGTTTTTCGTATTTGCTGTAGCTGTCCCGAATTCTCTCCAACTGCTTTTCGTTGGTGGCGGCAATGTTCTCCGCCAAGGCGTCTTCGCAAACCTTCTGCAGTTCGATATCCAAGGAAAGCTGTACGTTTTTGCCTCCTGCCGCCGCCGTAGTGGACAGCACCTCCACCACGGAGCCCGTTCGGGTCTTTTCAATCACACGGGTGCCCTGCCGCTCCGTCAAATGAGCGGACAGATACCCTTCACAGCTTTTTTCCACCCCGGCCACGCCGATTTTATCGGAATAGGAATAGCCCAGCTCCAGAAGATTGTTGGTGGCCTCCCTATCCGTAAAGGCGGAAAAATCCTTTTCAAAGGAGAAGCCGATGTCCTCCATGTTGGTGGTGACCTGCTTTTGCATGTAGCCTACCACCTGCCCCGCCACTTCCTTATAGGGGTATACCCGGCTGCCGGACATGCGGGTCTCAATGCCCACCAGCTCGCTCTGCAGCATGTCCAGCTCCGTGACCACGGACAGGCTCACGTTTCTGGCCACTACCACCCCTTCATAGGCGTGCCAGCTGTTGAGCACGGCCTCCTGACGGATGGACATAATCTTGGCGGCTTGGTCAAACTCCATATCGTCGGGAATCTGCCAGCTCTCCCGCAAAATAAGGTAGGCCTCCGCCGCCGTTAAATCGGGGTTGGAAAAGCGGCAGGCCTCCACAAAGTTCTTTTTTCGGGAGGCGATGGCGGTTTCGCTGGTAACGCCGAAATCGTAATAATAGGTGCCGTCATTGTTCAGGACGATGTAGAAGCTGTTTTCCACCACGCCTCCGCCCTCTTCGATGATGCGGATGGCCTCCATGAGGGACTGGGTATAGCGGGCGGAATCCACGGCGGAGGTCTTGTCCGGATCCCGATAGAACATGACATCGTAGCAGGTCTCATCATAGGCCAACACCTTGCCGCTACGGTCGGTAATGGTGCCCCGACTGCCGGACTGATAGGTGGTCACCACGCTGGTGGAGGCGGTGGCCGCCTGATAGGCGGCGTAATGGGTCACGGACAAATCGTAGAGCCCGTAAATAAGATACGCAAACAGCCCCAGAAAGATAAGTCCCAGAGTCACCAACCGTATATTCAGATGCAAACGGGAATTCTTCATGCGTTGTCCACCTGCCCTTTTAAAAGCGGTCTGCACATTCTCTTCAGCAGCATCCCCACAGCCCCCGTAAGCAGGGCCCGAGGCACGGCTCCGTAAAGGAGGGCATACAAACTGACCCTTCCTCCCAGAATCCAGCCGCACAAAGCCTGCACTCCCTCATAGGCAAGTGCCAGTGCGCAAAAAAGCAGGAACAGCACATAGGACTTGGGCGTATTTTTGCGGATGCATACATGAAGCACCACGGCGCAAAGCAGATACAGCCCCGGCCGCAATCCCAACGCAGGGCCGCAGAGAATATCGGCGCAAAGGCCGCATACTGCTCCAAACACCATCCCCATTTGCAAAGAGAAGACGGCGGTAAGGGCCAGGGTCAGCGCCAGCACCATCCACGGACGCAGGCCGAACAGGTTCCATTTGGGCCATACCGCCGTGTCCAAAAGCAGACACAGCAGGGCATAGGGAATCAGAGAAATATTTCGCCGCACCTTAGTTTCCTCCCACGCCTTTGACGATGAGCACCGTTTCCAAGTGGGAGAAGTCCACATCCAGGCTGACGATGGCATCGTAGGGGGCTTCCTCGCTGCCAAGGGAAATCACCTCGCCTACATACAGCCCCTTGGGGAATATACCGCCCAAACCGCTGGTGACAATGGTATCCCCCACCTCCAGCTCCGCATCCTTGGGAAGGTAGTAGAGTTTCAGCCCGATAAGACTGCCGTTCTCCTCCAACAGCCCTCCCAGCAAGCCTTCGTCCCGTGTGCGCTCCACCATGACGCTGATGCGCATGTCCTCATTCTGCATGGTGCGCACCCGGCACCAACCGGCGCCTACCTCGCTGACCCGGCCGATAATCCCCTGCGCGCAAACCACGGCCATTTTTTCCGTGACCCCGTTGCGGGTGCCTGCGTTGAGGGTGATGGTGTCCACATAGGGATTGAAGCTCTTGGCCGTAACGGCGGCGGCCATAAACGTTAGATCTGGGTGCATCCCCGTATAGTCCAAAAGCTCGCTGAGACGGGCATTCTCCCGCTCCGTCTCCTCATAAAGAGCGGCCTTGCGCTGGTAATAGAGAAGTTCCTTCTTCAGTTCCTCGTTTTCCTGTTGGAGATCGCCCGGGCGGAAGACTCTGACAAAGAAGTCCGTAACCCTGTCCGTAAGATTGGACACATACTGCTGCACGGGCTCCAAAGCCTCATGGAACAGGCTCTCCTGCTTTCCCGCCGTGCGCTCTCCCACCGTTAAGGCGGCGAGAAGCAAAAACAGAGCAGCGGCAAGGAGGGCAATTAAAATGGGTCGGTTTCTCCAGAGATTTTTCATGGGCGCTCCCGTAACTACACAAAAATACACATTAAGTATACCGCACCTTTCCTCTGCAATCCAGCAAACTTCGGTAAACTTTTTGTTACGGTAGGTATTTTGTCCCTTCCGTCCGCCCTAAAATCTCCTCTTTATTGCTTATGGCACAATAAGATTTTCCTATTGATTGTTTTTCTGCCCGCCAAGCACGTCCCTTGACTTGATTTTTGGATTCCATTATAATGATTTTACAGTAAACCTCATAAATGTGTGAAGATTACAAAGAGGGGGCGATTTATCTGGATATCCATACCCGCCAACTGCGTTATTTCATGGAACTGGCAAAATGCCTGAATTTCACAAAGGCCGCCATGAACCTTTACATTGCCCAGCCTGCTCTCAGCCAACAGATTGCAGATTTGGAAAAGCAACTGGGGGTCACTTTATTTGAGCGCAATTCCCGCTCCGTCATTTTGACTCCTGCGGGGAAAATTTTGCAAAGCGCCTGTCCCGAAATTCTCAACAAACTGGAAAATGTAAAACAGCAGGCTCTTTGGGCCCAGGCAGGTCTCCGAGGCAGCATTAAAATCGGATATCTGTATCTGTTTCAGCCCCTTTTGCCCATGATTGTGCAGGAATTTCGGAAGCTCTATCCGGATATTGCTCTGGAATTTTATAACGGCAATCTGCTGGAACTGGAAAATGCCCAGAAAAATCGGGACATCGACATTGCCTTTGCCTGGGTCAATGCCTATGATATGCCCGAAATCAACCCGCCTGCCTACTCCGTTCTCTGGCAGGAAGATTTATGCCTTGCGGTGCATAAGGAGCATCCCTTCGTCACCTCCGGCAGTACGGATTTTCGTCTGCTGGAAAATGATACCTGCATTCTCATTGACGAAAGCGCCTCCCCTGGATTCAAGTACACGGCGAGGAAGGCGGCTGCCGAAGCCGGTTTTTCCATTAAGAAAGAGACCGCCTGCAAGGAATTTACCTCCATTATCGTTCAAATCGAATCCGAAATGGGATACTCCATTCTGCCCAGCGGCATACAATCCTTCAACGCTTGCGCCATGAGCAATATTGTCTTCATTCCTATCAAGAAGGAATGTATGGATTTCGGCGCTGTTTGGTATAACGACTCCAAAAATGCCGTCATCTCTCTGTTTCTGGATCTGCTGGAGAAGATGTTCCCCAAGTTTTCTCCTCCCTCCGCCCCCGATACAATCCCCGAATCCACTCCCGATTCTTGAGGGAAATTCCCCTTCATTCCATAAAAAAACTGCTCCGCCGAAAAAGGGTCGGAGCAGTTTTGTTTATGCTTTCGTATTCACATATTCCACGAACCGCAAAAAAGCGGCTCTGCCATCCTCGTTTCGCTTATAGACACCTGCGTGTTCCAGCACCTTTGCAAAGATGCGGCCCACTTCCTCCTGCAAAATGGCGGTGATGTTCTCTTCGGTAAAGGCGTACTTTTTCTTCATCTCCTCCACCCAGGGAGCGTGCTTTTCCATATCCCCTGTGAGAGGGTCCCTCGAAAGGATGACCCTTTCCAGGACGGTTAGCTCATTCTTCAGCCGTGCAGGAAGCACCGCCAAGCCCATGACCTCGATGAGACCGATGTTCTCCTTCTTGATATGGTGCAGTTCAGCATGGGGATGATACACTCCCAAGGGATGCTCTGCCGTGGTAATATTGTTTCTCAGCACCAAGTCCAGCTCATAGCGGCTCCCTCTGCGGCGGGCGATGGGGGTAATAGTGTTGTGAGGCTCTCCCTCCGTCCAAGCAAAGATGAAGGCGCTCTCGTCGGTATATCCCCGCCAAGCCTGCAGAATCTTATCCGCCAGTTCCGCAAGACGCTCTTTATTCTCTCCGTTCAGCCGCAAAACACTCATGGGCCACTTTACGATGCCCGCTTCCACGTCTTCAAAGCCGCAGAATGTGAGCTTTTTCTCCACAGGCGCCTTTTCCATAGGGAAGGAATAATGACCGCCCTGAAAATGCTCGTGGCTGAGAATGCTGCCCCCCACAATGGGCAAGTCGGCATTGCTGCCCACAAAATAGTGAGGGAACAAGGTCACAAAGTCCAAAAGCTTGCAGAAAGCCCCCTTATCGATGACCATGGGCGTGTGCGTTCCGTTGAACACGATGCAGTGCTCGTTATAATACACATAGGGGCTGTACTGGAAATACCAGTCCCCATCGGCAATCTTCAGGGGAATAATCCGATGGTTCTGGCGGGCAGGGTGGTTCATGCGCCCTGCATACCCCTCGTTCTCGGCACAAAGCTGGCACTTTGGATAGCCGGATTGGGGCATGTTTTTCGCCGCCGCAATGGCCTTGGGATCCTTTTCCGGTTTGGACAAGTTGACGGTGATATCCAATTCCCCGTACTCCGTTGCCGTCTTCCAGCGAAGATCCTTGCATATTCTGTAGCGGCGGATATAGTCCGTATCCTGAGAAAAGGTATAGTACCACTCCGTTGCCTTCGTGGGGCTCTCTGCATAGAGAGAGTTAAACCGTGCACGCACCTCTCTGGGCGGGGGGGTCAGCACCCCCATAAGCTTGGTATCCAGCAGATCCCGCCCCGTAATCTCCTCCGTGCAAAGGCCCCGTTCAGCCGCATCGTCCAGCAACCCCTTTAAAATCTCCTCCAGAGGCAGTTCCAAAGGCTCCGTTTCCTCATAGGCATCCAACTGCAATGCCTGCAGAAGCTGATTGGTTATGTACGTTTTGTCGCAGGGCTCAAACAGCTTCCGTGTCAGCCCATAGTGCACCAGAGCGGAAATATACGCATCGACCTTCATGTACGTTCTCCTTTACGCCTGTGCGCCGCTTCCTTCCTTGCGGATGGAGAGGACATGACAGCTTCCTGCGCCCAGTACGGCTTCCATCTTTTCCTTAAACCCATCCAGCATATCCATGGGGACGAAGGCCTGCACGGTGCCCGCAAAGCCGCCGCCATGAACCCGGTAGGCACCCCGTCCCTGCAAAAGGGTATCGCACAGCATCAGTGCCACGGCCATGTCCTGATGCTCCACGGCGCCTGCAGGAATCACGTTCTGCACATACATCCAGGAACTGCGGCCGGATTCCTTTACCAACTGCAGGAAGGTTTCAAAATCGTTGCGGCGCAAGGCATCTGCCTGAGCCCGCACCCGCTTGTTTTCCTGATAAAAGTGGGCCGCCCGCAAAAGGGCACGATCGGGCACCTTGTGGCGGACTTGGGGAAGTTTTTCAAAGAACTCCTCCTCGGGAATCTCCCGAAGCACCTTCTTCCCGTACAAAGCACTCAAGGCCTTCAATTCTCCGGGAACGGCGGCATACTCCCCCGTCATGCCGGCGTGATCTGCCCCCACATCCACGATGCACAGGGCATGACCCGCCGAAGAAAAGTCGAACTCCAGCCGCTCCACCACGGGATGAGCGGGATCCGCAAAGTCCATAAACACCATGCCGCCTACGGCGCAGGCCATCTGATCCAGCAAGCCGCAAGGCTTCCCGAAATAGACATTTTCCACCCACTGGCTGATTTGCGCCACTTCCACGGGGCTCAGGCGTTTTTCGAAAAACAGCTCATTGCAGATGGTGCCCAAAAGAACCTCGAAAGCGGCAGAAGAACTAAGGCCGCTGCCCGGAAGCACGGTGGAGCGAATGCGGGCGTCAAAGCCCGACAGTTTGCACCCTCTCTCTTCAAAGGCGGCCGCCATACCCCGCACCAATGCGGCAGTGGTGTTCTTCTCCTCCTCCCGAAGGGACAAATCCTCCATGTCTACCTCTACCAACGGATAGCCTTCGGAGTCCACACGGATGACATTTGAATCGTTGAGGGTAACCTCAGCCGTCATCTGCAGATTTACAGCGCCGGCCAGTACGCAGCCGTTCTGATGATCCACCTGATTGCCGCTGATTTCCGTACGGCCCGGAGCTGAGAAATAAAAACTTTGCTTCATAGGTAATGCCTCCTGATTTTACAAAGAGGCGCACGTCCATGCGCCTCTTACTGCAGTATTCAAACAACCGAGAGATGCTTTGGGATTTCGGCCTTATGCTTGCAAAAGCCAAGTCCGTTTGCATTGTATCATGTCGGCTTTTCCTTTGCAACCGAAAATTCCCATCTAAACCTCTCTTACTTCTTCTGGACGTACTTCAGGCAGTC
>CAZPCH010000027.1:0-6016 GCA_964585055.1 uncultured Christensenella sp.
TGGCTCCCCTTATTGTGTAAGGGGAGCTGTCACCGAAGGTGACTGAGGGGATAAGCGAATAAAAGGGATGCAAAGCATCCCAACATAAACCTGTCCGAAGGACAGATTTCACATTGCGCAGCAATATTTCACATGGCTTCGCCATATTTCACCTGTGCTCCGCACAGATTTCACTGCCGAAGGCAAGGGGGGATAAGCGAATAAAAGGGATGCAAAGCATCCCAACATAAACCTGTCCGAAGGACAGATTTCACATTGCGCAGCAATATTTCACATGGCTTCGCCATATTTCACCTGTGCTTTGCACAGATTTCACTGCCGAAGACCGCAAGCCTTGGCCTTGCGGCCTGCGGCCTGCGGCTCCATTCGCCAAAAAATCACCCTAGACAAGAATGCCGAAATACTGCAGAATACCGTTGTAGATCCCCTCCATCATCTTCTGCTGGAAGGCACTGTCCTGCAAGTTGGCATAGTCCGTATCGTTCTTCCAATTGCCCACCACCAGCACGGCGCAGGGACAGCCGCACTTTCTGCACACATCGTCGGGGTTGACCTCATAGCCGTTCTTCTTCCCGTCTCCGGTCTGCCGCTTCATGCCGGTAGCTTCAATGTACCCGTCCAAAACGGCACGGCAGAAGTCCTCGTTCTTTTGGGTGCCCCGCACATAGGCCGCCGAGGTCTTGGCGGAAATATGGTTGGCAATGATGCGGATGACCACATCGCACTCCGCATTCTTAAAGGTCTTGGCTCTGTCCGTGTTCTCATAGGTGCCTGTGGAGTCCGTGCGGCTGAGAATCACCGTAGCCCCCTGCTCCTCCAGATAGTCCTTGAGCTTTAGGACAAACTCCAGATTATAGACCGCCTCCTCGGGATATTTGGAGGAACCGTCTCTGCAGGGATCCAAGCCGATAATCCGCCCATACAAGGGGGCAAAGGGATCCTGCCCGGGTTCCGCCGTCACAAGCAGGGTGGGCTCTGGGGAGGGTGTTTCCGGAGCCGTGTTGGGGGTGCCCGCCGCAGGGGTTTCCGCAGCATCGGTGGGGACAGGGGAATACTCCTCCACAGGGGGCGGCGCAGTGGGGTCGTCGGGGTTCACGGAGGCGCTTGCTTCCTTCTGCACGGCGTCCTTCATGGCGTCCACCACCGCAGGGCCGTTCTTCACTGCCCAGGCAATGCCCGTATACAAAAGCACGATGAGGGCAATTACCCCCAGACAGAACAGGGAGAACCCCACGGGGTTTCCGATGCGCAGTCTTCTTCTTCTGTGTTTAATCTGTTTCATGGCTTCTCCTCGCCCACGGGGGCGTTCCTCTTCAATCTTTGTGAGCCCATTTTAACATGAAGGAGGGTCTCTGTGACGCATTTTGAAAAAGTTTTACAAAAAAGATAAAATAATGGCAAGATTTTCCCTCCTCACCTCTGGTAAAGTATAGTAAAGTATAGTAAATTATAGTCAAGAGATTCATCGCCCCATCTTTTGGCAGAAAGCGAGTATATATGCCCTACATTTTAACCCACACCGCCTTCGGGTATGAAGTTCTGGAAGCGCTGGGTCAAGACCCCGAAACCGCCTCTCCCAACTTCTATCTGGGTTGCTGCGGTCCCGACCCCTACTTCTTCTATCAGCCCCTGAAGTCCCTGTTCAAGCGCACCTATGACGATTTGGGACACAAGTTCCACAGCCTCCCCGCCGACCGTCTCTTTTCGGCCATGCTTCCCGCCATCGATCAGGTGGAGAAGGACTTTTTGCGGGGCATGGTATGCCATTTCTGTCTGGACGCCGCCGCCCACCCCTATGTCACCTCCCGCCCCCGCAGTATGGGGCACAGCCTTATGGAGGTGGTCATGGACATGCAGCTTTACCCCGCCCTTTCAAAGAAGATTCTGACCCCCACCAAAAGGCAAAAGGGTGCAGATTTGGATCGGCTGGATCTATATATGTCCCGCACCGCCGAAAAGGCCACGGGAGAGGCCGCCCCGGGGGTTTATAAGTCCTCCGCCCACAGTTTTTTGACCCTGATGAAGCTTAGCTATGACCCCACGGGCCGCAAGCGCAAGGTCTTTTCCGTGCTGGAGCGTCCCTTCACCAAGCCAGGCAATTTCTCCGGCTTTATGCTCACCGAAGGCATTCCCGACGAGCTGGACGTAATGAACGCCAACCACATCCCCTGGCGCAATCCCAAGAACCCTGAGGTTCTGCGCCGTGAAAGCTTTACGGAGCTGTACGCCTTGGGCTTGGAGGAGGCCGTCCGCTGTCTCAAGCTATTGGATCAGGGGGATACGGAGGGCTTCTTGTCCCGTGCGGCCCACAACTGCATGGAGTACGGCCCCATAGTCGCCTCTAAGGAAACCCTATGAGCCTGCGTTCTGTTTGTTTTACCGGTCATCGGGAACTGCCGGAGGTTACTTCCACAGCCTACCGCACCATGGTGCACGACACCCAGTCCGCCATTCTCTCCGCCATTGAAGAGGGGGCAACGGACTTTTATGCAGGGGGTGCCCAAGGGTACGATTTGCTGTGCGCCGAGCTGGTGCTGATGCTCAAGGCTCGCTTCCCCGCCATCCGCCTCCATCTGGTGCTCCCCTATGCAGGCTTTGCCCGTGGGGAGCGGTACCGGCCTGTGCTGGAAGGGGCCGATGAAATCATCAGCCTGAACCTCGCCTACCGCCGTGGGTGCCTCATGATGCGCAACCGCCGTCTGGTGGAGGAGGGGGACTTGTGCATTGCCTACCTCCATCAGCAGACCGGCGGCACGGTGTACACCGTCAGCGCCGCACGGAAAAAGGGGATTCCCGTTGTCCTTCTTTAAAAAGCCTTCGGGCTTTCTTTTTTTGCCCAAATCTCCCAAATTAGGAGGATGCCGCTGTCCATGGGTTTGTTCATCTCCAGTGTACCACGAGGATTCGGACGAACTGCAGTATCCTGATGTCCGAACCGTAAACTGCGGCTGTTTGGGAAAGTTTTTCAGTGAGCGGGGCGGCGGAAGGGCGAAGCCCTTCTCTTCGGTGCAAAAAGAGGGAGCCAAAGGCTCCCTCTTTTGTGACGAAGGGTTCGCGAAGGGAACCCGCCGCCCCTCACTTTCTTTCCACCTCAATGCCCACCACGCCGTAGCGAGCCTGCTCCTTCGGGCTATAGTATAGATCCATGTCCCCAGGGTCGGCTTCCCCCACGTCTTCCTCCGTATACCCGCATTTCAGCAGGGGCAAGGCGGCATAGAGGGCGGCAAAACTGTCAAACACATGCATGGCCTTTACCTCCACCGTAAAGGGCGCTTCCGTTCCCTCCGTGCAGGTAAACTCAATCTCGTCCCCTACCTGCACCCTTTGCCGCTTTTCGTCATACAGCCGCAGTTCTATGGTCTTCTCCCCCGATTGAATCATTTTAAACGGACTAAGCTTTAGCTTCATGGCATGCTTCATTTTCTTTCCCCTCTTCCCTTTCGGTTTATGGTTCCCGCCGTGTCTTCTTGGGCTACTTGCATTATATCCGTTTCTCTCCCCAAAAGCAACGGCACGTCCTTATAAAAAGAGACGGTCTGCCGCCTCTTTGCTCTATCTTCCCCTTTCTTCCAAGGGACAGTCCCTTCCCATCCTCAGCACATGTCCGCCGAAAAAGGCCGCCTCCCCCTCCTCGTGGGTGATGAGGAGCAGGGTCTTCCCCTTCGTCCGTCTTTTCACGCAGTCCATAACCTGTTCCTTGGTCTTTTCATCCAGTCCCTTAAAGGGCTCGTCCATTAGCGCCGCCTCCGCAGGATACAGCAAGGCTCTTGCAATGGCTGCCCGCCGCCCCATGCCGCCGCTGAGGGCCTCCGCCGGCGTTCTTTCCCAGTGACATAGCCCCAGCTCCTCCAGCACCTTGTAGATTTCCTCCTCAGAGACTCGGTTTCCCGTTACCAAGCGGATATTGGTTACTGCCGAAAACTTAGGCAGCAGCCGATCCTCCTGAAACACCGCCGACACCGACTTCGGCATGCCGTAAAACCGCCCCCCGCTAGGCATTTCCAGCCCCATAAGCAAGCGGAATAAGGTGGTCTTCCCGCACCCCGAAGGCCCCAGCACGCAGGTGGTCTCCCCTATAGGCACTCTTGCGCATAGTGGCGGCAGTGCCGTCACACCATCGTACCGCTTGGTCAATTTTTCCAGCACTATCTCCATTACCGTCCCTCCAGCAGGGCATAGCCTCTGTGCATCCCCCACAGTACCAGCTTTTCAAAGCCCACGCTGACCAGCACAATGACCGCCGTCCACGCCAGCAGATCGCTGGTCATAAAGTACACCTTGGCGTCATACAGCCGCCCCCCTATGGAGTTGGCCGTCACGGCAATAACCTCCGCCGCCACCCCCGCCTTCCAGCAAAGGCCCAATGCCGTTGCACAGCCGCTGAGCAGAAAAGGCTTCAGTGCAGGCAAATAGATATACAAGAGCCGCCGCCCATAGGGCACCTTAAAGACTTGCCCCATCTCCAGCAGTGCCTTGTCCGTGCTTTGTACCCCCTGCCGCACGTTTTCATACAGCACGGGGAGCACCATCAAAAAGGAAATGAACACCGACAGCTGCCGAGCCTTTAAAAAGAACAGGCTGAGGATGATAAAGGAGGCCACTGGTACGGTCTTGGCCGCCTTCATGTACGGCCACAGTAGTACCTCCACTCCCCGAAACCGCCCGGCCAGCAAGCCAAGGCCCGTTCCCAAAAGGGCGCCCAGCAAAAACCCCAGCAGTATACGGGAGAAGGTGAACCCCACCGCCTGCCAAAAGGATGCTTCCTGCACCAGCTCCATGAGACGCACCGCCGTCTTTATGGGGGAGCTCAAAATAAGTTCCGAGTTCACCCCCATGGCGGCTATCTGCCAAAGCACCAGCGCCAGCCCCACGGACAGGGCTTTGTAGACCCGCTCCCGTTTTTTCGTCAGGGCGTTTTCAGTTTCCATAGTAGAAATCCCAATTGGGCAATGCACCGCCCACGGCCTCAGGCTTTTGCCCGTGGAGAATGGTCAAAAAGGCTTGGGTGCTTGTTTCCATTTCCTCCCCCCGTATGCACACCATGTGGCAGTAGGGAATGGCCTTTTGGGCGACGGCGGTCTTCACTTGGATGAACTTTTCCACCAATGCCGCCCCTTCCTCCGTGTGCTCGTTTACATAGCCTACGGAAGATTCAAACTCCGCCAAAAACTTTTCCACCGCATCGGGATGACTTTCCGCAAACTCCTTCCGCACAAACACCCCGGAGGTAATCAAGCGGGTTCCCGTCCCCAGCTTGTCCCACTCTTCGGTCAAGTCCAGCCGCATCTGTAGCCCCTCCGCCTTGCTCATGGCCACGGTTACATAGGGCTGGGGCAGCATGCACAGGGCGTTGTCCATGGCGGCAAGCTGGGATACAATCTCCCCCGGCTCGCTCTTCCACTCCACCTGCACATCTTCTCCCAGCTTCAGCCCCTTCTCTTCCAGCAGATAGGCAAGGGTGTACTCGGGGGTGGAGCCCTTTCCCGTGGCGTACAGGGTCTTCCCCTTTAAGTCCTCTATGCTTTGGACGCTATTGCCCCCCTTTTCCAAAATGTACAGCACCCCCAGGGTGTTTACGCACAGCATCTGCACCTCAACGTTGGTTTTGTTATAAAGAACAGAGCCCAGGTTCGCCGGCACAGAGATGATATCCAGCTCCCCCTGTATAAACAGGGGCGTCAGCTCGTCCGCCGAACCGGCTAAGGTGAATTCGTAGCTGTTCTCCGTTTTCCCGGCTTCATTATCCTCCAACAGCTTCACCATGCCCATGGTGGTGGGGCCCGTCAGCCCGCCTAAGCGCACGACTTCCTTCTCAGCCTGTTTTTCCTCTTCCGTAGCACAGCCCACGGCGCTTATAGCCAACAGCAGGCACAATATCCACGCAATTGCTCTTTTCATTTGTATCCTCTCTCGTTTCGTTTTGTTTCCTCCGTATTATAGCGGGCTTTCTTACGCTTATCTGTTTCCATGTCAACGTTTTATATTGAGCGGAGGGGGGCGACCGTAGTGCGTATCC
>CAZPCH010000027.1:6026-9709 GCA_964585055.1 uncultured Christensenella sp.
GGAACCATGATTTTTAAGTAAGGGTGCGGGGGCGGCGGAAGGGCTTCGCCCTTCTCTTCGGCCGAGGGAGCGTTCCGCTCCCACGGCCGAAGGGTTCGCTAAAGCGAACCCGCCGCCCCCACCAAAAAAGCACCCGATTTCTCAGGTGCTTTTCTCTCACTTTTCCACTCGGTTAAAGAAGCATACCACTCGGGTCTGGCCGCCCTTGGTGCAGGTGTACAGCACCAAATCATAGCCGCTGTCCGCCACCCGCTCCGTGGCATCGTCCTCGTCCGGGTTGATAATCTCCCGCTTCTCCAAGGCAAACTCCACGGCGTAGCCGTTCATGTCCGTAAACGTGCACGCCGCCCCAATGGTCAAATCCTTCAGTCCCCCAAAGTGCCGCTCGTAGTTGTGCCCCGCAATGACCAAGTCATCCGTGTACAGGCTCCCAAACTGGCGGCAGGGGGCTCGTGTCAGCTTGTTGTAGTCCCAATCGGAGATAATCGGCAGCTCCACCCCCATCTCGGGAATGCTCACATACCCAATGTAGAGCTGTCCGTCCACCCGCACCTCCGGCATATCCGGTATGTAGGTGGGCTCCGGCGTTGGCGTCCCCGGGGCGCCGCTCTCCCCCGCCTCCTTGGGCGCAGGGGTGTCCGTTTCCTTGGGGGCACTGCTTGCACGGGCAATCTGCTCCTGCACGGCGGCCAGCCCCTCTTCGGCGGCCTCCCCCGCCTGCCGGTTCTCCTCTTCGTTATATAAAAGCAGGAGCAGTGCTGCACTCAGCAGCACCACTCCCAATACTACCAGCGCTATGCCGGCTTTACGCTTCTGCATGCTCGTTCTTGCGCTTCTTCAGCAGGATGACGCCCGCCACCAGTACGCACAGACCCATTCCGCCAAAGGCGTACACAGGCCAGTTGAGCTGACCGGTCTGGATGAGACCCTTTCTGGTATTGGTGATGGTCACCTTGTTGCCCTCGGTGCGGTAGCTGGCACGGTACTTCTCCGGCACAACTTCCTTCACCTCATACTTGTAGGGAGTGCTGGTCTGCTCGTCTTCATAGGGCAGATCCGTGAACTCGCCCTTCCACTCGTTCTCCTCGCTCAGAAGCAGCCGTGCATACTCGTTGCCGTCCTGATAGAGAATCACTTCCACGGAATCGGGGCGGTCCTTGCTGTTCCGACGATCGTTCCACACCTTCTCCACGGCAATGGTGCGGTCGTCCATCTTGCCTTCCAAGGTGAAAATCCAGTCCACCTCGCCGGCACGGTTGGCGTACTCATTGCCCAGAGTCAGGGGCACCTGCAGGTTTACCACCAGCTTGCCGCTCTCCCCCTGACGGTAGGAGCCCAGCTTCACGTTGTCGGTGAGACCGTCCGTCTCCCCGGGGGTGCCGCTGAAAATGCGGGTGGTGGCGCCGTCCTTCACGTTGTCCACGGTCATGGTCAGCTGGTTCAGGAAGTCGTTCATCTCCGCCACGGACTTCTCCACGGCCTTGACATCCTCCTGATAGATGGGGTTCCCTTCCTCGTCATGAAGCACCGCCCGCATGTACACGTCAACGTAGTCATACTCCGTCAGCGTGTTGGTGGCCGTAATCTCCAACTGCCGGCTGTCGCCGGGCATCATGTTGCGGAAGTTCACCGTCTCAGACTGGGTGAACAGGTCACGGCTGGCCGGAATCACATCACAGCCCACGGCAGCCAGCACCATCAGTCCTACCAATAACCCAAGGGTCAGTTTTCTCAGATTCATCTTCATCTTTCTAACCCCCTATTAACCTTCGCTCTTTAGCGTGGAGGGATTGACGCCCCACGCCTCTACCACCGCACTGGCGGGCTCCGACTGAATGCCGTCGGCCAGAATCTCTACGCAGAGTTCATAGCCTGCGGGGGCTTTCCCCTCCACCGGTTTGCATTCGGTGAACAGCACCTTCGTAAGGCCATCAGGCGCAACGGGGCTGGTGTAGTAGTAATAGTTACCCTGCTTGACCCAGCCGTCCATCTTCCAATCAATGGAATAGTCGCCTTCTTTGGCGGGAAGCACATTTCCCTTGCCGTCCTGCCAGTTGACCACTACCATGGCCCGAAGATACGCATCAATGTTGCCGGTGTTCTTCACCTTCACATCGTTCTTAACTTTGCCGTCAAAGGTCTCTTCAACGGAAGTCGTTACCTTGGCTGGATTGAATATGTTGGTGATGGCATCCGCATCGTCAATAAGCCAGGCCAAGGTGGTGCCGACGAGTCCAATCGCCAGCACCAGCACGGAGGCCAGCACCACAAAGGTGCGGTTCCAACGGAGTTTCTTGACCTTGCGGCCATTCTTGTTCTTCATCTTCATGGCCTCCCTTCCTTATTTACTTTTCTCAGGCTCGGTGGTGCCCCACCAGTTCTTCGCCCAACTGCTTCCGCTCAACCACTTGTGAATCTTCAGCGTGTTGGTGAAGGTGATTACGTTCTCGTCTGCATCTGCAACCAGAGTGACGGAACCGTTCTTATCGTTGGTAGCGGTGTAACGCCAGCTCCAGCCGTTGTCCTCGGTGACGGTGTAGGTAGAACCAACCTTCAGGCCGGGAATGGTGGCGGATTCGCCAGCACCCAGAACCACCTTCAGTCCCTCTGCGGGCAGATTCTCACCCTTTACGGTGAATACGTACTTATCGTTGGAGTCATAGACATTACCGCTGACCTCCTTCTTGATGGTCAGGGAGGTGATGTCATACTCGAACTTGGCGTAGTAGGTGGCGGCCACGTTCTTGCCGTTTTCATCCTTGGCGGGAACAATCTTGTTGTCCGTAACCCAAGTAGCGTCTACAGGCTGCGTGCAAGCTGCGTCCTTATACCAGCCGACGAACTTGAAGCCGTCTCCTGCGGTGGGGATAGAGCCCTGGGCCGTGCCGGTCTTCACCTTCACGGTCTCGGTGGTGGGAGCAACGGAACCGAAGTCCACTGCGCCCTCAGGCCCAACCGCAACGTATTTGATGGTGACTTCCTTCTCCTTATAGTAGAAGGTGATGATGTTCAGCTTGGGTGCGCCTTCGCCCTCGTCGATACGAATGTTCAGAGTGGCGGAGGTGGGGTCAACCTTATCGTAGTCAGCAATGTCGATGGCGGACTCGGAGATTACCGCACCGTACAGACCCGTGCCGTTCTTGGGATCATGGAGAACGTTGCCGCTGCCCTGCTCCAAGTACCGCACCTGATAGGGGTACTGGTTGCGGACATAGTAGAGGTTAATCTCCAGACCGTTTTCGGTGAGCTTTGCGCCCTCGGCGGTAACATCCGTGACCTCTGTGCCGTTGACCACATACTTGATTTCCTTATAGGTGTAACCGGGGATGGTCATGGGGCTGGCGGTGTAGCGGGTGCCGATATCGCCGACAGCCTGAGAGGAAGCATAATCCGTCCAAGTCGTCCCATCCGTGTTCTGGATGTAGTGGGTAATCTTGTAGTAGGCGTGCTCGGTGTCCTTCGTATAATAGAAGTACAGGATGTTCTCGCCGTCGGCGGTCACAATCAGGCGCTTCTGGTAGGCATCGGGCATATAGCCGGTAATGGGCTTAAAGGTCTCGGTGACCACGGCCTTGCGGTTGTCGGAAACCACCTTGTCATCGGCAAGGGACTTGCCGGTGTCCTTTTCCACGTACTTTACGGTGTAAGGCACGGCGGGCATGGGCACATACTCGAAGGTGATG
>CAZPCH010000028.1:0-6322 GCA_964585055.1 uncultured Christensenella sp.
GGGGGCTACGTCGTTGACCAGCTTGTCGCCGATGTACAGTTCGCCTTCGGTAATCTCTTCCAAACCTGCAATCATGCGCAGGGTGGTGGATTTGCCGCAGCCGGAGGGGCCGACCAGAACGATGAACTCTTTGTCTGCAATTTCCAGATTGAAATCGTGGACGGCGATGACGTTCTTGTCGTACATCTTCTTGATGTTTTTGAGGGACAGAGTTGCCATAGTGTACTGTTCATAGCAAAAAAGCCTCCGCTATTTTGCCTTGCCTTCGGGAAGCCAACGCCCGAGGGCATTGCGACAGGTCTCCACGCTGCCGTACCGCTGAACAGAGCGGATTTCTCCTTTCATGGTTCCCGCAGGGGCAGTGAAGTGGAGTGCCGAAGCGGGGCTGAAATAAGATGCAGGCAGGATAGCTTCCTACCTACAAACAAGTATAAAGAAAGAAGGGGATTTTGTCAAGGATATAGGGAAAATTTGCATAGAAAAAGGAGCAATTTTTCCGGGGGCGGCGGGTTCGCTGAAGCGAACCCTTCGCCTTAAGGGGAGCGTTCCGCTCCCCCTTAGGGCGAAGAGAAGGGCTGCGCCCTTCCGCCGCCCCCTGCACGCAACACAAGCGAAAAAAGAAGAAGGGGCGATGGGTCGTCCCTTCTTTTCGCTGTCCGAAGACAGGGGGTTATGCGTTTGGAGGCTTACAGGGGCATGTTCCCGCGCACACGGCCTTCCCGCTTTTTGTTCTCAAAGAGGTTGAGAGCGTCCAAAATGTAGGCACGGGTCTCGGCGGGCTCGATGATGGCATCCACATACCCGTGGGAAGCGGCCACATAGGGGGTGGCGAACTCGGCGGTGTACTGGGCAATCTTCTCCTGACGGGTGGCTTCCGGGTTTTCGCTGGCTTTAATATCCTTGGCGAAGATAATGTTGGCGGCGCCCTCGGCACCCATCACGGCGATTTCGGCGGTGGGCCATGCCAGCACCATTTCCGCCCCCAGATCCTTGGAGCACATGGCAAGATAGCTTCCGCCGTAGGCCTTGCGCATGATGACGGTGATCTTAATGCTCTCGGCTACGGAGTAGACATACAGAAGCTTGGCGCCGTGGCGGATGATGCCGCCGTACTCCTGAGCGGTGCCGGGCAGGAAGCCGGGTACGTCCACCAGATTGATCAGGGGCAGACCGAAGGCGTCGCACATCTGGATAAAGCGGCTGGCCTTGTCGGAAGCGTTGATGTCCAAACATCCGCCCATAATGCGGGGCTGGTTGCAGATAAAGCCTACGCTCTTGCCGCCCACCCGTCCAAAGCCGGTGACGATGTTCCCGGCGTACTGGGGCTGAATCTCAAAGAAGCTGTCCCCATCGGCAATCTGCTTGATGACGTTGCGCACGTCGTAGGCACGGCGGGAGCTGTCGGGAATGATTTCGTTGAGGGCGGGACGAATCTGCTCCTCAGCGTTCTCGTAGACGGGAGCCTTCTCCCCGGCCTGAGAGGGCAGGTAGGAGAGAATCATGCGGACGTACCACAGGGCGTCCTCCTCCGTGGAGGCGGACAGATGGGCAACGCCGGACACGGAGGTCTGGGTGGAAGCGCCGCCCAAAGCCTCTTCGCTGACCTTCTCCCCGGTGGTGGCCTCAATGACCTTGGGGCCGGTGATGAACATCTGGGACTTTTGATCCACCATGATGATGAAGTCCGTCAAAGCGGGGGAGTATACCGCACCGCCTGCGCAGGGCCCCATGATGACGCTGATCTGGGGAATCTTCCCGGAGGCCAGGCTGTTGCGGCGGAAAATCTGGCCGTAGCCGGAGAGAGCGTCCACGGCTTCCTGAATGCGGGCGCCGCCGGAGTCATTCAGCCCTACAATGGGGCAGCCCGCTTCCAAGGCCATATCCATTACCTTGCAGATCTTGGCGGCGTGCATTTCGCCCAAGGCGCCGCCTACGCAGGTGAAGTCCTGGGCATAGGCAAAGACCTTCCGCCCATCCACCAGACCGTAGCCCGTGACTACGCCGTCGGCGGCAATCTGCTTCTTCTCCATGCCGAAGTGCTGGCAGCGGTGGGTGACGAAGCGGTCGATTTCCTTAAAGGTGCCCTCGTCAAAGAGGAGGTTCAGCCGCTCCCGGGCGGTATATTTGCCCCGTGCGTGCTGCTTGTCCACGGCCGCCTGTCCGCCGGCCTCCAGAATCTTGGCGCATCGGGCTCTGTAGTCCTGAATCTTTTCCGCAGTGGTCATATATGTGTCTCCTTTTGCTTACTTGCGCTCACACAGCTCCAGCAGTACGCCGCCGGTGGCTTTGGGATGGACAAAGGCAATGCGGGCACCGCCTGCACCGTAGCGGGGGGTCTGGTCGATGAGGCGTACGCCCTTCTCCTTCAGCTCCTCCAGTGCCTTATCAATATCGTCTACCCGAATGGCAATGTGCTGGATGCCCGGGCCGTTCTTCTCGATGAAGCGGGCGATGGGGCCGTCGGGCTCCGTGCTCTCCAGCAGTTCCAGCTCGCTGTCTCCGCAGGGCATGAAGGCTACCTTCACCTTCTGCTCCTCCACGGTTTCAAAGCCTGCGGCCTTGAGACCGATGCTCTCCTCATAGAACTTGACGGATTCGTTCAAATCCTTTACGGCAATGCCGATGTGGTCGATTCTCTTGAGATTCATGGGTCTTCTCCTTACTTCAAAATTTTGGACAGGGTGTCGTCCACCCAGGTATAGGGATTCTCATTGGTGCGCAGGAAGGCCTCCATCTCCTCAGAGCCGGGACGGGGCAAGGCTGCACGGCGGATGATTTCTCCCTGCATAATCTCCAGCATTTCGCTTTGGAGCCGCTGCTGGCGGCGGCTTTGGAGGATGCCCCTCTGTTCAAACTGCTTCCAGGTGGCATCCAGGGCCTGTGCGTATTCGGGAATGCCGATGAAGGAGGAGGCGCTGGTCTTGAGCACGGGGGCGTTCCGCTTTTCCCCGGTTTCGTCCATGTCCAGCATGCTCCGAAGCTCCAGCACCACCCGATCACAGCCGGGAAGGTCGCACTTGTTCACCACAAACACGTCCCCAATCTCCAGAATGCCCGCCTTGCTGGCCTGCACATCGTCTCCCAAACCGGGCACGTTGACCACGGTGACCACGTCGGCGCACCGAGCCACGGCCACCTCGGACTGGCCGACCCCCACGGTCTCCAGCAGGATGATGTCAAAGCCGCAGGCGTCCAAGAGACGGGCCGCCCCCGTACAGGCGGCGGAAAGTCCTCCAAGCTGGCCTCGGGTGCCCATGCTGCGGATGTACACCCCGGGGTCCAGGGCGTGGCTGCTCATGCGGATTCTGTCTCCCAGAATGGCGCCCCCCGTAAAGGGACTGCTGGGGTCCACGGCGATAACGCCAACGGTGTGCCCCTCCAAACGCAGGTGCTTCACCAGCGCATTGGTCAGGGTGGACTTGCCGGAGCCCGGCGGGCCCGTAATGCCCAGAATGCGGGCGCCTCCCGTGTGGGGCCAGATGAGACGGAGGGCCTCCCGTGCAGGATTGCCTCCGTTCTCCACCACGGAAACCAGCCGGGACAGAGCCCGGCGGTCTCCCTTCTGTGCCCGCTCAAAGAGGGTTTTGGGATCGTTTACTTGCTGCATCTCTTGCGCAGATACTCCACCGTGGCGCTGGTAGGCGTACCGGGGGTGAAGATGGCCTCAATGCCCTTGGACTGGAGGAAGGGAATGTCCTCCTCGGGGATGATGCCGCCCCCGATGACCACGATGTCTTCGCCGCCCTGCTCCCTGAGCAGTTCTACCACCCGGGGGAACAGGTAGTTGTGGGCGCCGGACAGCAGGCTCATGCCCACGGCGTCTACGTCCTCGGCAATGGCGGCGGCGGCAATCTGCTCGGGGGTCTGCCGAAGACCGGTGTAAATGACCTCAAAGCCGGCGTCGCGAAGGGCACGGCAAACCACCTTGGCGCCCCGGTCATGGCCGTCCAGACCGGGCTTGGCAATCAGTACACGGATTTTCTTTTCGGGATTCTGTTCCATATCTTTGATAACTTTGCTCCTTTGTACTTAAAATCGTAAAAGTTACTTTTGCGGGTGAGCAAGGCTCGCCCTTATGGGGGAGGGAAGAGAGAAGAGATAAGAGAGAATAGAGAAAAGATTGCGTTGGGATGCTTCGCATCCCGTCTGATTCTCTTCACTTTTCGCTTTTCACTCAACTACATGACTTCCGCTTGCTGGCGGAAGGGAAGAGAGAAGAGATAAGAGAGAAGAGAGAAAGGATTATGTGGGGATGCTCCGCATCCCGTCTGATTCTCTTCACTTTTCACTTTTCACTCTTCACTTTTCACTTTTCTCTTACTTACAGGACTTCCACGGGGCGGTATTCCCCAAAGACGGCCCGAAGCTCGTTGCAGATTTCTCCCTCGGTGCACCACTTGCGGGCGCAGTCGATGATGTAGGGCATGAGGTTTTCGTCGGTGGCGGCGGCGGCACGCAGGGCGGCCAAAGCGTCGGCGGCGGCCTGAGCGTCCCGCTTCTCCTTGACGGCCTTAATCTTCTGCACCTGCTTTTCGGCGATGGTGTTGTCGATGACCATGCGCTCCTTCTTGCCCTCTTCCTTGACGGTGAACTTGTTCACGCCCACCACTACCTGAGAGCCGTCCTCCACGGCCTTCTGATAGGCGTAAGAGCTGTCGGCAATCTCCTTCTGGATGTAGCCCTGCTCAATGGCCTTAACGGCGCCGCCCATCTCGTCAATCTTGCGGATGTACTCCCAGACCTTCTCCTCAATCTGGTCTGTCAGGCTCTCCACATAGTAGCTGCCCGCCAGGGGGTCTACGGTGTCGGCTACGCCGCTTTCATAGGCTACAATCTGCTGGGTGCGCAGGGCGATGCGGACGCTGTCCTCCGTAGGCAGGGACAGAGCTTCGTCACGGGAGTTGGTGTGCAGGCTCTGGGTGCCGCCCAAGACGGCGGCCAGGGTCTGGATGGTGACACGGATGATGTTGTTGTCAGGCTGCTGGGCGGTCAGGGTGGAGCCGCCGGTCTGGGTGTGGAAGCGCAGCATCATGCTCCGCTCCTTCTTGGCGTGGAAGCGCTCCTTCATGATTTTGGCCCAGATTCTGCGGGCGGCACGGTACTTGGCCACCTCTTCCAAGAGGTTGTTGTGGGCGTTGAAGAAGAAGGAGAGACGGCCTGCAAAGCTGTCTACGTCCATGCCGGCCTTGATGGCGGCGTCGACATAGGCAATGCCGTCGGCCAGCGTGAAGGCCACTTCCTGAGCGGCGGTGGAGCCTGCTTCCCGAATGTGGTAGCCGGAGATGGAAATGGTGTTCCACTGGGGCAGATTCTTGGAGCAGTACTCAAAGATGTTGGTAATCAGCCGCATGGAGGGGGCGGGGGGGAAGATGTAGGTGCCTCTGGCGGCGTACTCCTTGAGTACGTCGTTCTGGATGGTGCCCTTGAGCTGGTCGGGGGTGACGCCCTGACGCTCGGCGGCCACGATGTAGAAGGCCAGCAGAACGGCGGCGGAGGCGTTGATGGTCATGCTGGTGCTGACCTTGTCCAGAGGAATGCCGTCAAAGAGGACTTCCATGTCCGCCAGAGAGTCGATGGCCACGCCTACCTTGCCCACTTCGCCCATGCTCATGGGGTCGTCGGAATCGTAGCCGATCTGGGTGGGAAGGTCAAAGGCGATGGAAAGACCCGTCTGTCCCTGAGAGATCAGGTACTTATAGCGCTCGTTGCTCTCCTCGGCGTCGCCGAAACCGGCGTACTGGCGCATGGTCCAGTAGCGGCCCCGGTACATGGTGGGCTGTACGCCCCGGGTGAAGGGGTACTGGCCGGGATAGCCCAGCTTCTCTTCGAAATCGTCCCCGGCGATATGGCTGGGGTCATAGGCACGCTCTACGGTGATGCCGGAGGAGGTGGTGAACTCCGCCTTCCGCTCCGGATGCTTGGCGAGGGAGGCTTCGGTGCTCTTTATCCACGCCTGTTTCTTTTCTGAATCTGCCACTTGTATTACTCCTAACTTTGGATTTAAATTTTTGCGGGGGTGTTCCCCCTGCGCAAGGTCATGCCCTTCGTCTAACGAACTTCGGGCGCTCCCCAAAGGAACGCCCGAAAGATGCTTAAAGGAGCCCCTCGCCTACAGACAGGGCCTTGAAGTTGATTTCCTCCGTGCCCTTGGGGATATGGGCGGCTACGGCCTGGCGAAGAACCTCTTCGGGCACCAGACCCAGCGCTTTGTTGATGACGGCTACGGCCACAATGTTGGCTACGAAGCTCTTGCCCACCTTCTCCACGGCGCTCTGGAGCACGGGCACCTGCACCACCTTCTGCCCTTCCAGCCACTGGGGAA
>CAZPCH010000028.1:6332-9645 GCA_964585055.1 uncultured Christensenella sp.
GTGGTGTCCGCCAGAATCAGGCAGTCTTCGGGCAAATCCCGGCCGTACTTGTCCAGAGACTTCTGGGTCAAGGCCAGCAGGCAGGTGGGTTTTCTTACTTTGGGGAAGCCCAGCTCCCCGTCGGTGATGACGGCCTGGGCCGAGCAGGCACCGCCACGGGCTTCGGGGCCGTAGGCCTGACTCTGTGCGGCGTTCAGCCCTGCCATAACGGCGGCGTCCGCCAGAATGACGGAGGCAAGGATTACGCCCTGTCCGCCGCTGCCAACCAGCTTAATCTCTTCACGATTGCGCATATGCTTACTCCTTTGCCGCCAGCTTCTCAATGAGCTTGCCGTATTCTTCCGTATATTCGGGAATGCCCTGCTCCTCGTGGAAGCAGCCGATGACCATCTTGCCCTGAAGCTCCTCGGCGGTCATTTTGTCCGCCTTGGCCTTCATAACGGCGTTGTCCCGCTGCCACTCCATCATCCGTACGGCGTCGCCCTTCTTGTTCTTGCGGCCGTAGTAGGTGGGGCAGATGGACACGCAGTCGATGACGGAGAAGCCCTTGTGGGCAATGCCGTCCTGAATGAGCTTGGTGGTCTGGGGTACGTGGTAAGCGTCTCCCCGTGCGGCGTAGGTAGCCCCTGCGCCGGTGGCCAGCTTGACGATGTCGAAGGTGCGGTCAATGCTGCCGTAGGGAGCGGTGGTGGCCAGAGACCCCGTGGGGGTGGTGGGGGAGAACTGACCGCCGGTCATGCCGTAGATGTTGTTGTTGAACACCACCACGGTCAAATCGATGTTGCGGCGGGCGGCGTGAATCAGGTGGTTGCCGCCGAGGGCGGAGCAGTCTCCGTCGCCGGTGATGACGATGACCGTCAGCTCGGGCTTGGCCATCTTAATGCCGGTGGCAAAGGCGATGGCACGGCCGTGGGTGGTGTGGATGGTGTTGAAGTCCATGTAGCCTGCGGCACGGGAGGAACAGCCGATACCGGAGACGATGACCACTTTATCCTGCTCCAGACCCAGATTGTCAATGGCCTGGGCTACGTCCCGCATGAGGATGCCGTTGCCGCAGCCGGGACACCAGATGTGAGGCAGGTCCCTAAGACGCATATATTGATGAATGAGCTTGCTTTCCATTTTTCAGCCTTTCTTTCTATAAGCAGGGGGATTATGCTTCCAGACGAGCCAGCACCTCGGCAGGATCGATGACCGTGCCGTTGAACCGACCCAAAAACTCCACAGGGGTGTCGCCGCTGGCGGCCTTGACCTGCAGAAGCATCTGGCCGGCGTTGTTCTCCACCACCAGAATGCGTTTGACCTTGGAAGCCACCTTGGCCATGGCTCTTTCGGGGAAGGGCCACACGGTGACGGGGCGGAACATGCCTGCCTTAATGCCCTTGCTGCGGGCCTCGGCAATGGCGGCCTCTACGGTACGGGCGGCGCCGCCGAAGCAAACCACCGCAATGTCCGCATCCTCCAGATCCCGCTCTTCCCACTTTTCTATATCGTCCCGGTTCTCTTCAATCTTCCCCAGCAAACGCTCCAAAAAGGCTTCGTAGCTGTCGCTGGTGCCACGGGGGAAGCCGCCTTCGTCGTGGAAGAGGCCGGTGATGTTGTACCGCTGTCCCTCACCAAAGGGAGCCATTTCCGGCACCCACTTGCCTTCGGGCACATGGTAGGCCACTTCACCGCTAAGGTTCTTGTCCACCACCCGGTCAAAGACCTCGTACTCCCCGGGTTCGGGCAGGGTGATGCCCTCACGGAGATGCCCCACCATCTCGTCCATGAGGAAGATGACGGGCACCTTGTACTTTTCGGACAGGTTGAAGCAGCGGATGGCCTCCATGTATGTCTCCTTCACCGTGGAGGGAGAGATGACGATGACGGGGCGGTCGCCGTGGCTGCCCCACTTGGCCTGCATCAAATCGCCCTGAGCGGGGGAGGTGGGCAGACCCGTGGAGGGGCCTACACGCTGTACGTCCACGATCACGCAGGGAACCTCCGCCTCGGCGGCGTAGCCGATGTTCTCCTGCTTCAAAGAGAAACCGGGGCCGCTGGTGGCGGTCATGGCCTTGACGCCTGCGGCGGAAGCACCGATGACGGCGGCCATGCCGGAAATTTCATCCTCCATCTGCAAAAACCGTCCTCCCACCTGAGGCAGGCGGGCGGCGGACAGCTCCGCAATCTCCGTGGAGGGGGTAATGGGATAGCCGGCGTAAAACCGCATGCCGGCGGCAATGGCGCCTTCTACACAGGCTTCGTTGCCCTGCATCAAAACTCTCTTGCCCATGGCTTATTCCTCCGTCTCCAGATAAATGGCGTAGTCGGGGCAGCGCAATTCGCACTGACCGCAGAGAATGCAGTCCTCGGGATGCTCTGCCGTTACCTTCTCGTTCTTCACAGTCAGCACCTTCTTGGGGCAGAAGGCGGCGCAGATACCGCAGCCCTTGCACCAGGCCTGGTTGATCATCAGCTTCTTTTTCTGCATGATGGACCCCTTTCCAAATTCCTTGGGGGATTCTATATCCCCGTTACCATTGTAGCACGAAGACGCTCCCGCACAAAGCAAAATTTTACACCATTTTCCCACAAGCAAAAGGTTGTTGATTTTTGCAGATTTTGAAAGATTTCCTGCATTTTGAAGGAGGCGGAGGAAAATCTTTCAAAAATTGCCCCAAGGACGCCCCTTCTTTGCCTTGACTTTGGGCGGGGCAGAGGGTATGCTGAAGAAAAAGGGGGAAAGGAGAACTGCCCATGCACATTCTGCTTACCGGGGAGCGGCAGGCGGGAAAGAGCTTCCTCATCCGCCGTCTGCTGGGGGAACAGACCCGCCCCGTGTACGGCTTTATAACCAAAATGGAAGGGGAGCGGGAGGACGGCCTGCGCCCCGTGTACATGCACCCCGCTTGGGAAAAGCAGGAGGACTGGATGTATGCAAAGGAGAACCTTATGGGTCTTTGCGGCAGGGAGCGGGTGAAGGAAATCTTTCCCCGGGTCTTTGAGACGATGGGCGTCGCTCTTTTAAAGGAAGCCAAGGGGGACGGCCTTTTGGTTATGGACGAGCTGGGGTATATGGAGAGCACCGCCCCCCTATTTACCCAAGAGGTGCTGAAAACGCTGGCGGGGGACATCCCCGTGCTGGCGGCCGTAAAAAAGCGCCCCGGGGTTCCCTTTTTGGAACAGGTGTGGAACACCCCCGACGCGCTGAAATATGAAGTTGTCCCCGAGAACCGCCAAGCCCTCTTCGAAACCCTCGCCCCCCGCCTTTGCCTTCGGCAGTGAAATTTGCGCTTTGCGCAAGTGAAATATGGCTTTGCCATGTGAAATA
>CAZPCH010000029.1:0-9640 GCA_964585055.1 uncultured Christensenella sp.
CCTGCGGCAGGCCTGCATCTGCTTCATCAGGCTTTTCACCCCTGCACCCTCCTTTTACAGTTGTTCTGCCAAAAATTCCTCTTCCGTAATCTGCTTGCTCATGCACACGCCGCAATCATAGCCCAGCACCGTCACGGTGACATACCCCTCCCGAATCCAGCGGGCATCGGTGTATGCGTCCATGTCCGTAGGCAAAGGCCCCCCGGGCACCATGGTAAAGACCCTGCGTCCTTCCTCCTCTGCGTGCTCCTCATAGCCTCTGGGATAGAGCACCATGCCCAAGGGGCAGTGCTTGATTCCCTTAATTTTGTCCATGGGCAGATTGGGCACGTTTACGTTGTAAAAAAGGCCGAAGGGCAAGGGATTCTTTATGGCATAGCCTAAGGCGTACCTGGCGATTTCCACCGCCGTATCAAAGTGCCTCGGCAGCAGAGGATCCCACAAAAGGGACACGGCCACGGCGTTCATCCCCTGCAAGGCCGCCTCCTGAGCCGCACCGCAGGTGCCGGAATAGAGCACGTCCGTCCCCAGATTCCCCCCGTCGTTGATGCCGGAGAGGAGGATGTCCGCCTGCCCGTCAAAGAGGTTGGATTCCCCCAGTCTGGCGCAGTCTGCAGGGGTGCCGGACACGGCGTAAGCCTCCACCTCGGGGGCAAAGGCATAGGTGTGACGCTTGGCATAGAGAGCGTCCATGCAGGTCAGACTGCGGCTGGTGGCACTGCGCTGTCTGTCGGGGGCGGAGACCATGACCTTGTGCTCCTCGTGCAAGGCCTTCACCAGAGCCTCCATGCCCGGGGCGGCAATGCCGTCATCGTTGGTTAAAAGTATCTTCATGCGTAAAAACCGATTCTTTCCTATTTTGCTTATATAGTATCTCAACGGCGGCAAAAATGCAAGACGGCAGAGGAAAAAATGCATTTTTTGTCTGTTCTTCCCTTATAACAGAGACAAAAGCCGCAGACACAGGCGGCTCGCCGCCGCCGCCCCGTAGGCAAAAAGAAGCTGGCGGAAAAACAGCTTTCGGCTCCTTCTCCCCAGCTCCCCCCGCATGGCCCCCAGCGCTCCCAAGCAGGGAGGCAAAAGCAGGGCAAAGACCCCGAAGCTCACCCCCTCCGAAAAGGAAAAGGGAAGCCCCGCCCCGCCGTACAGAAGATGCAGGGAGGCTGCCATGGTCTCCTTGGCGCCGGCGCCGCTGAGAAGCACCACCCCCTGCCGCCAGTCATACAGCCCCAAGGGATACAAAATAGGGCTGAGACCTCTGCCCAACAGGCACACCAGACTCTCCTCCATGCTTTCCGTATAGGCAAGGGCGGGGGTCAAATGGCTTAGCCCCCACAAGCCTCCCGCCGACAGCAAGAGCACCGGGCCCGCCCGCAGTAAAAACCCCAGCGCCCTATTTCCCGCCTGCTTCCACACGCTTTTTATATGGGGCATGCGCCAGGGAGGCAGTTCCAGCACCATGGGCGGCCGCACCCGTTCCCGCCCCTTTAGGCGTCCCCACACAAGCCCCCAAAAGAGGCTCAGCCCGTACAAAAGCCCCACACCCAGGGGGGCATGGGTGGGAAAGAGCCCTTGAGCCAAGGCGGCGGTCAGGGGGAGCTTGGCGGAGCAGGGCACAAAGGGCAAAAGAGAGATGACCCCCTCCCTATCCTCTTTTTTCTCCAGAGAGCGGGTTGCCAAAGCCGCCGGCACCGTGCACCCGAAGCCCAGCAGAAGCATCACCGCCCCTCGCCCCTCCAGCCCCAGCTTTCCCATGGGGGCATCCAGCAAAAAGGCACAGCGGGCCAGATACCCGCAGTCCTCCAGCAGCGCCATGCACACATACAAAAGCCACACCTGAGGCAAAAAAGAGAGTACCGTGCCTACGCTCTCCCACAGCCCTTCTTCCAAAAGCCCCCGTATAAAGGGCGGCAGGGTCTTAGGTAAGCACGCCCCTGCCCAACGCCCCCATTTAAGGACGGCGCCCTCCAAAAGAGCGGACAAGGGCGGCCCCGCCCACCAGAAGGTCAGGCAGAAAATCAGCCCCAAAAGGGAGAAAAAAATCAGCCGTCCCCAGATTTTATGGCAGAGCAAAGTATCCGCCCTTATCTTCCGCCTTTGCCCCGAGTCTTTTAGGCACCCCTTGGCTATGGTCTCTGCGGCCTTAATTCGCTCCCATGGGCTCTCCCATTTTGCATCGTATTCAGGCTCTCTCCCCCTGCAAAAAAGTCCTTTTACTGCCTCCGCCGCCCCCGGTTGCCGTGCGCACAGGGACAGGCAGGGAATGCCCAAGGCCCTTTCCAAGGCGGAAAGATCCGCCTTCAGCCCCTGCTTCTCCCCCTCGTCCGCCATGGTCAGCACCAGCACCATAGGCTTCTTCAGGCGAAAGAGGCTCAAGGTCAAAGACAGGCTCCGCTGCATGGCGGTTATGTCCGCCACGTTTACAATAAGGTCGGGGTCAAAGTCCGCCAGTTTCCGCCGCGCCAGTTCCTCGTCCGCTCCGCCGCCCGAAAGGGCATACAGCCCGGGAAGATCCAGCAGAGTATCCTCCGTTCCCTTTATGTACGCTTCCGCCGCCTCCACCGTCACCCCGGGACGGTTGCCCGTAGGCGCCCTATGGCCTGTGAGCAAATTAAACAAGGTGGTTTTGCCGCAGTTGGGCTGTCCCGCCAGCAGTATGCGCATGCTTTTTCCTCCCCTTACACACCCTTCGGACAAGGATATGCTTAAAAGGCGGGGAAGATGCTTTTTTGGGGGCGGGGCGGCGAAGGGCGAAGCCCTTCTCTTTGGGCAAAGCCCAAAGGGTTCGCAAAGCGAACCGCCGCCCCGCCCCCGCAAAATCTCCAACAAAAAAGGGACGGATACACCGTCCCAAATACTATGCCTTTCAGGCACCCGTTTACTGTATCTCCACGCACCAAATCTTCGGGGTGGTCTCCGATCCGTCGGAGCGCTTCCCCGTGGTGCCCACCACCAGCAGATTTCCAAAGGCGGCGGGGGTGGAGTCGATTCTCCCCTCCAAGTCCACGGGACTGCCCAGATTGGGGCCTCCTGCGGCGGCGTCATAGAGCCGCACCAGCCCGCTTCGATCGCAAGCCACCAAATAGGCGCCGCCCCGTTCCGTATATACCACCAGAGGCGAAGATACATAGTCCCCATTGCCGGCGGTCTCTATGGACCAGACCACACTGCCGTCCTTCTTGTCAAAGGCCACCAGTCGCCCGCCGTAGCTGTAGGACATGGTGCCGTCCTCCGCCGTTACGGGAATCCCCGCTCCGCTGAAGGCGCAGATGAGCAGGTTGGAGATGGAACCCTGCCCTGCATGAGGGGTGGCTTTACAGCCGCTCTTGTAGGAGCCGTCTCCCACATAGCTGATGCGGGACACGTCCCAGACCACCTCTCCCGTCAGGCCGTTAATCTTCTTCACATGGCAGTAGCCCCAGCCCTCAGGCAAATCGGCGGCCTGCGTCTCCGTCTGGGTGGCCGCATACACATAGAAGGTACCGGCGGCGCCGTCCTCCTCAATGACCGGGGAAGCGTCGGCATCCCCGCCCAAGTCCACGGCATACTGCAGCGTCAAGGTGTTCATGTCTATGCACTGCAGATACCCCCCGTTGTCCGTCACAAACAGGTAGTTTCTAAAGGCGGCGGCGGAGCTTTCCATGCCGTACCACCTGGCGCCCTTCTGGTTGGACTCGGAGTAGCCGCCTCCGCTGTAGCGGTACTTGAGCCTGTCCCCGGGCTTAATGGAAATACTGCCTGAGGCGGCATCGTAGGAGGTGTTCAGGGGAATAAAGTAGATGACTCCGTTCTCCGCAGGGGCAATGAGGGTATCGTTGAGAATCAGGGGGCTGGAGTCAAAGGCATTCCAGCTTTCCCGGTGGGCAAAATAGTCCCTGCCCCCAAACTCATAGACCTTCTGGTTGGTAATCAGATTCACGGCGTACATGTAGGCCACGGAGGTGCCCTTGGCGTTCTTGCTCATGACCCCCTGCCCCACATACAGCATGGGGCGCCCCTCAGGGTCCAAGGCGGCCGTGCCCAGCAGGGATACCCCCACGTCAATGGGGTCTCGGGTTGCGCCCCCCGTCGCCAAATCAAAGAAATAAATCTTTCCGTCGGCGGCGGGATAGATGACCTCCACAAAGTTCTCCGCCGTCTTGTATAAATCGGCTACGCCCAAGGTAGGCAGGACATCCGCCCCCCACTTAACCAGCAGAGGCTGTCCCGTCCAGCCCGTGCCTGCCATGTCCCCCAGCTTCCCTATAATACTGCTCCACTTGGCGGTCATGGTCTTCAAGGTGACGGTGGCCGTGCCGTAAGCGCCGCCGCTTCTATAGCCGTTCCCTCTAAAGGTGGTGACGCCCTCCGCCGTCACATCCCCCTCACCCACGGAGGACAGGGACAGGGAGCGGGGACTGGATGTGTAGATCTCGCTCTCGTTGTTCAGGCGCACTTCAGAGGATAGGCCGCTTTTGCTGCTGCCGGACACGGTGTAGGTCATGTCCTTGTCCAGAGGCAGCAGGGCCGCCGTTCCCTCGGGAGCCGGCGTAGTTTCCGGCGCCGCCGTGGCGTTGGGATCCGCCGTGGCGCCTACGGGCAGCTCCAGAGTACTGCTGGCCTTGCGCTCCTTGATAAAGTCGGACACCGTATTGACCAGCAGAATAATGCCCACCACCAGCAAAGCCGTAACCAGCAGGAACAGGAAAAATCTCGGTTGAAAGGTGCGTCGAATTTTATTGCTCACAGGTATACACCCCTCCATTCTGAGTAAAAGTATACCGTTTTTTGGGGGTCTCTGGCAATGAATGGAAAGTAAAGGAATCGTAAAGGAATCGTGAACAAGCCCTCTTTCTCCCCTTTTTTCCAAGAATGCCGAGAGAAAAGAAGATGAAATAGAGAAAAAGGGCGAAAAAAATGCTTCTTTTGCTGGAAGGCAAAAAAAGCAAAAGTACGGATTATACGGGCGGCAGACGCTTTTGCAGGATTCCCCCCAACAAGCCTACCAGCGCCCCGGAGAGGGTTCCCGTAAGCACCAGCACGGGGAGGTAGCCCAGTATGGCGGGGGTGTCCAGCACCAGCACCGCCACCAGCACCTGCCCCAGATTGTGGAGCACGCCCCCTGCGCCGCTGACCCCTATGGGGGAAAATCGGTCGGTTTTCTTCAGCAAGGCCATACCGAAAAAGCTCAGCAGGGCCCCGGCTAAACCGTAGAGAAAGCTCATGCCCGTTCCAAAAAGCAGGGAGGACAAAATCAGCCGCAGAAGGGACAGCCCCAGGGCCGCCCACGTCCCTATCCCGTACAGGGCCAGCACTACGGCGATGTTCCCCAGCCCAATCTTAATCCCCGGCACGGCGGTCAAGGGGGGGAGCAGGCTCTCCACATAGCTTAGCACCAGCGCCAAGGCGCACAGCAGTGCCAGGGTGGTCAATTTCTTCGTCTTCATGGGCATTTCTCAGTGGGTGTAGGCATCGGGGGCATCATTTTCATCCCCTTCGATGGTGACGGTGAGCTTGTGGGGCAGGCAGGTCAAAGTCTCCCCTGTGCGGCTGATGGCCCCCGCCCGCAAGCACAGGCCGTGGGGACAGTCCGCCTCCTCCATATACGCCTGTCCGTTTTGGATGACAAGCAGGTTATACCCCCTTTCGCTTTCAATGGGGATGCGGGCGTCCCCATTCAAGGGATAGCGTCCCAGCACCTCCCCCTCCACGCGCACCACCGCCGCAGTGCCCGGGGTCTCAAGAAGGTGCTTTGCTCCCAAAGCCAAAACGGCCAGCCCCAGACAGCAGGCAAGGAGCCATATATCCCCCCGCCGCTTTCGGTTCTGACCGTTTTCAGGTTTCATGTTATATGGGTTCCTCTCTTACGCCTCTTCCTTCACATACCGGTGGATACCGGAGAAGTCGGAGATTTTGATACAGCCCACGGGGCAGTTCATGGCGCACAGGTGGCAGTTGGTGCACTTGCTGTAGTCGATAACCGCCAGATTGTTCTCCACCTTGATGGCCCCGGCAGGGCAGTTGCGCTCGCACTTTTTACAGCCGATGCAAGCGTTTTTGCAGGCCTTGCGGGCAAAGGCGCCCTTGTCGTGGTTGGAGCAGGTGACCACCACCCGGCTTACGTCGGGGAACAGGTCAATGAGGTGGTTGGGGCAGGTGCGGGTGCAGATGCCGCAACCCGTGCACTTGCTGCTGTCCACCTTGGCAATGCCGTCCACAATGTGAATGGCGTCGTTGGGGCAGGCCCTGACGCAGTCGCCCAGCCCTGCGCACTTATACACGCACATGCCCTTGCCGCCAAAGAGCATCTTGGCGGCGGCGCAGGTCTGAATGCCTTCGTAGGCGCACTTGTCGGTTTCGGTGAAGTTGTCCCCGCAGCAATGCACCACGGCTACCTGCTCTACCACGTCCTCAAAGGGCTTGTCCAAGGCTTCCGCCAAAGCGTGGGCGGCACCGTCGGCACCGGGGACGCACAAATTGATTCTATCCTCCAGCCCGTCCACCAGCGCCTGAGCATAGCCGTCACAGCCGGCATACCCGCAGGCACCGCAGTTGGCGCCGGGAAGGCACTCCCGAATCTTGGGGAAGCGCTCGTCCTCTTTCACGGCCATATACTTGGCGGCCAGCACCAGAATCAATGCGGCCACGGCGCCTACGGCCCCCAGCATCAGGATTGCAATCAGTACAGGATTCATAATATTTTCCTCCTCTTGCCGCTCTTAGCCGAACAGATGCTCGGCCATGCCCGTAAAGCCCATGAAGGTGATGCTGGTCAAAGCCGCCGCCACCAGAGTGATGGGGAGGCCTTCGAAGCACTTGGGGGGCTTGGCATGCTCCAGAGACTTGCGCACGCCGCAGAAGAGCACCATGGCAAGACCGAAGCCTACGCCGGCGGAGAAGCCGTCCACACAGCTCTCCAAGAAGCCGTAGCTGTTCTCAATGTTCAAAAGGGTAACCGCCAGCACGGCGCAGTTGGTGGTAATCAGGGGCAGATAGATGCCAAGGGAGTTGTACAGAGGCTTAATAAACCGCTTGAGGACGATTTCCACAAGCTGCACCAGCGCCGCAATAACCAGAATGAACATGATGGTCTGCAGATACTCCAGCCCAAAGGGCACCAGCAAAAAGCGGTTCAGCACCCAGGTGGCGGCGGAGGCCATGGTCATAACAAAGATGACCGCTCCGCTCATGCCCAAAGAGGAGTCCAGATTCTTGGACACTCCCAGGAAGGGGCAGATGGCGATGAACTGCACCAGCACATAGTTCTGGGTCAGCACCATGGTGAAGAAGATGGTCAGCAGTTTAATCATCATTTGCTTTCAGCCTCCTTTGTGTCGCATTTTTCGGCCATGGCGCAGCCGGCGCATCCGCCGCCGCACTTAAGCTCGGGCTTGAACTTTTTGCCGCTGGCCGTCAGCGCCGCCGTCAAAAGAGCCATCCAGAGGCCGAAGGTAAAGAAGCCGCCGGGGGTCTGGGTCATAACGCCGATTTGATAGCCCTCGGGAATGATGCGGTAGCCCAGCAAAGTGCCGCTGCCCAAAAGTTCTCTGAAGACAGCCATGGAGGCAAGAACCATGGTGTAGCCAAGGCCCATGCCCAAGCCGTCAAAGAGGCTCTCGATGACATTGTGCTTGCTGGCGAACATCTCCGCCCGTCCAAGCACGATGCAGTTGACCACGATGAGGGGAAGGAAGATGCCCAGACTATCGTACAGGGACTTCATATAGGCTTCCAGCACCATCTGCACCACGGTCACGAAGGATGCGATGACCACGATGTAGCAGGGGATGCGGATCTTGTCGGGAATGATTTTTCTCAGAGCGGAGATAACCACGTTGGAGCCCACCAGCACGAAGGTCAGTGCGGCGCCCATGCCAAGGCTTCCCGAGACGGTAACAGAGACCGCCAGCACGGAACAGCAGCCCAGCACCAGCTTTAATACCGGGTTCTCCTTAAACAAACCGTTTACAAATATCTTCCAAAGGTTTTTCATGGCTTAGTTGCCTCCTTCCATAGCCTTGATGGCTTCAAAGGCCTTGAGCGCATTCTCTACGGAAGTCTTCACGGCCTTGCTGGAGAAGGTGGCCCCGGTGATGGTGTCCACTTGAAGGCTGTCCTTGTCCTGCCCCAGGAACTTGTCCGTATACTCCGTCTTGGCGGTTTTGGAGCCGATACCCTGGGTTTCGGTGGAAGCGTCCACCTTCATGTTGAGGATCTTCCCCTCCGTATCTACGCCCAAGGTCACCACTACGTCTCCGCCGTAGCCCTTAGCAGAAGCGGTGAACACATAGCCGGAGCCGCCGGCATCCCGATAAGCGGAGTCGATGCCCCAGCTTTCCTCGCAGGGAATCTCCTCAAACTCCGTGGCATCGGGGAGCACGGCCTTGCGGGTCTGCTCCGCTTCCATGCGGGCGTTCTCGTCAATGATGGGCTTGGTGGCTTCGTTGGTCAGCGCCAGAACTCCGGCGGCCGCCACGCAGATAATCACCAGCACCAGAACTGGCTTTACGATTTCCTGAAAAAATTCTTTTTTCATTTTTTGTATATCCCTCCGAAGGCTTTCGTTCTTGTCCAGCCGTTGATGTAGGGCACCAGCAGATTCATCAGCAGAATGGCGAAGGTAACGCCCTCAGCGGCATTGGCAAAACAGCGAATGGCGGCGGTCAAGAAGCCGCAGCCTACGCCGAAAATCACCTTGCCCCAGTCGGTAATGGGGGTGGTCACATAGTCCGTGGCCATGAAGATGGCGGTCATCATCAAGCCGCCGGCAAAGAGGCTGAGCACCGGGTTGGGGTTGCCGAAGAGCCAGCTAAAGAGCAATGTGCTTCCCATAAAGCACAGGGGGATGATGGGCTTGATAATGCCCCGCACCACCAGATAGATGCCGCCGATGAGCAGTGCCAGCACGCAGGTTTCGCCGATGACGCCCCCGTGCTGTCCCAAGAACAGGGTTATGAAGTCTGCCCCGGAGAGCTTGTCCATAACGGCCAGAGGGGTGGCGGAGGTGAGCGCATCCACCTGCGCGACCTCACAGGCGTACTCCGTCATGGTCTGGGGGAAGGAGAACATGAGGCACACACGGCCCACAAGGGCGGGGTTTACGAAGTTGCAGCCAAGGCCGCCGAAGAGCTCCTTGACCAAAAGGATGGCGATGACGTCCCCTACCAGAAGCTGCCAGATGGGCATATTCACGGGGACGGACAGTCCCAGCAGCATGCCCGTGACCATGGCGGACAGATCCCCGATGGTGGACTTTTGCTTGCGCAGACGGCACCAGAGGTACTCCAGCCCTACGCAGGCGGCCGCAGAGACCGCCACCAGCAGCAGGGAGTTCCAGCCGAAGATGGCGATGGCGGCGATGAGGGCAGGGCACAGAGCGATGCACACGTTCCCCATAATGGAGCGGGTGTCCTGCTTACTGCGGATGTGAGGGGAGATGCTCAGGATCAGTTGTTTCATTTGTTCTCCTCCTTCTCTTTCTTAGCCAGCAGTTCCTGACGGGCTTTTTCCTGCTCGGCCTCCTGCTTTTTCTTGTTCTGCCAATCCCGCAGCATACCCTTGGCCAGCTTGTTCACCTGCACCAAAGGCCGGTGGGCGGGGCAGATAAAGGCACAGCAGCCGCACTCCATGCACAGGTTGACCTTCAGAGCCTGCAGATCCT
>CAZPCH010000030.1:0-9308 GCA_964585055.1 uncultured Christensenella sp.
AATATTTCACATGGCAGAGCCATATTTCACTTGCGCAAAGCGCAAATTTCACTGCCTACGGCAAAAAGAGAGCCCGAGGGCTCTCTTTTGCCGTAGTGCTATGGGGTTAGTTTTCCGTCAGACCCACCTTTGCATAGTTGTCCTCGTGGTAGACGGCGGCGTTCTGCGCCTCGGTGTACCAGGAATCCTGCACGGCGGCCCACTCGCTGTCCTGCTTCTCCTGCAGGGCGGCGGCTTCGCAGGCATCCTGCAGTTCGGCAAAGGTTCTGTCGCCGGCGGCAATGTCCTCGCCCCGCTTGATGATATAGAACACGTTGCCGTTTTCCATCAGTTCGGAGACCTCCCCCGCTGTCATGGAAACTGCCTTGTTCCAAAGCAGGGTGTCAAACTCGCTGTCCTCGCTGAGCAGGTACATGAGCTTTCCGAAGGCCATCTCTCTGTCCGTAGGCGCATCGGAGGAATACTCCTGCATGATAAGGCCGAAGTCCTTCCCCTCGGCAATCTCCTGCAGGGCCTGCTCGCCCTTGTTCTTGAGACCCCGGAGCAGTTCCTCGTTGGCGGTCTTCAAAGCGGCGTACTCCGTTTGAATCTCCGCCTGCCGTTCGGGATTCTCGTTGTTCAAAAGGAGCTTTCCGTATTCCCCTTCCAGAGCGGCCATGGCGTTGAGATTGCCGTCATACAGGGTCTGATCTTCCTCGGAAAGGGCCAGACGAACGATTTGCACCCGGGTAAAGCCCTCGGGCGCGGTCAGGCCGGGAATCTGGGTCTCCCCCTTTTCGTAGGCCTGCTGGGTGGTGCGGTAGCTGAGAGGATCGGCGGCCACGGCTTCCTTCTGAGAAGCAAGCTGGGTGTTAAACCATTCCTCCCCTTCCCCGTCGGCAAGGGAGACGGTGGAGTAGAAGTACTCCTCCAGCTTCTCCGTCATCTTCTCAGACTCCAGCTCCTGCCGATAGGAGTGCATATACTCTTCAAAGCTCATGCCGTAGTAGGACTGCACATCGGTTTCGATGGTCTCCAGAGCCAAAGCTTCCACTTCCTCATCGGAAGCGTCTTCCCCAAGCTGTTCCCGGGCATATTCTTTATAGTCCTCCACGATGAGGTTGTAGTTTTCCTCCACCCCTTCGTCGATTGCATCGTCGTCCTCGGCGGTGAGGGTCAAGCCCAGTTCCTTAGCTTTCCAGGGAAGCACCATGCCGGAGAGCGCCTGCTCAAGAACCATGTTCCGATACTCCGCAATCTCGCTTTCCTCCGTAGGCACGCTCATGCCGTAGTAGGTCATGTAGGACATGAAGTAATCATAGGCATCCTGCAGATCCCCCACGGTGGTGATTTGATCCCCCAGCTCAATGGCGGGAAGGCTTCTGTCAAGGGTTTCGCTCCCTGCGCTGGGAGCGGCGGTGGCCACGGAAGCGTCCTTGGATGTATCCTGAGATTCCTCGGTGCAGGCGGTCAGGCACAGAGCCATGAGAATGGCCAGCACCAGTGCCGGCAGCCGTTTGTACAGTTTCATGTTTGGTTTCCTTTCTTATTAAAACGTCCTGTTGATTATACTCTATCTTCCAACGCCTTGCAACGGGACAAACCGGTCAAAAATTGTGGCAATTTCTTGACAAAATCCGCCGCCGTCCTGTCCTTTATGCGAAGATGCACCTGAGGCGGGTCTCCCGAAACCAGCTTTGCCCCCTGGGTGTTCCCCAAAAGCAGGAGCAGCCGCCCGCCGTCGGGCTTGGCGGAAGGGTCGTACTTCATCTGCACCAGCCCGCTTTGAATGCGCACCATGGACAGCCCCGCCCGTGCCCCCAAGGTTTTGATCAGGGACAAACGCATAAGGTTCTCCACGCTTTCGGGCAGGGTGCCGAAGCGGTCGGTGAATTCGTCATACAGTTCTCCGTACTCCTCCTCGTCCCGTATCTCCGCAATGCGCTTGTACATGCTCATGCGCAAAAGCTCGTTGTTTACAAAGGTCTTGGGCACAAAGGCGTCTACGGGAGCGTCTACGGCGCACTCCAATTCCGGCACCGCAGGCTTGCCCTGAGCTTCCTCCACGGCGGAGCGGATGAGCTTGCAGTAATACTCATACCCTACATCCGTAATATGCCCGTGCTGTTCCGCACCCAGAAGGCTTCCCGCCCCACGAATCTCCAGATCCCGCATGGCAAGGCGGAAGCCCGCCCCGAACTGGGTGAACTCCCGAATGGCCTGCAGCCGCTTTTGCGCCACCTCCGACACCGCCTGCCCGGCGTTCACCGTAAAGTAGGCGTAGGCAAGGCGGGTGGAGCGGCCTACCCGTCCCCGAAGCTGGTACAATTGAGCCAGCCCCAGCTTGTCCGCCTCCAGCACAATGAGGGTGTTGCAGTTGGGCACGTCCACGCCGCTTTCCACAATGGTACTGCACAAGAGCAGATCATATTCCTTATTCATAAAGGCGATCATGGTCTTTTCCAGCTGCTGTTCCGGCATCTGCCCGTGAGCCATGGCCATGGAGCACTCCGGCACCAGCTCCCTTAGGCGGGAGAGGGTATACTCCATGCCCTTTACCTTGTTGCTGATGACGAAAATCTGCCCCCCTCGGCTCAATTCCCGCCGAATGGCAAAGGTGATGAGGCTGGGGCTGAACTCCGTCACATAGGTCTCCACGGGGAAGCGGTTCTCGGGGGGCGTTTCAATGGTGGATACGTCCCGCACCCCCGTCATGGCCATGTTCAAGGTGCGGGGGATGGGGGTGGCGGTCATGGTCAGCACGTCCACCTGAGAGCGCAGTGCCTTTAACTGCTCCTTGTGATTCACCCCGAAGCGGTGCTCCTCATCGATAATCAGCAGCCCCAGATCCTTGAAGATAACGTCCTTGGCAAGGAGGGCGTGGGTGCCGACCACCAAATCTATCTGCCCCTTGGCAAGACGCTTTTTTACCTCCTCCCGCTCCTTTAGGCTTTGGAAGCGGCTTAGGCACCCCAGATTCACGGGGAAATCCTCGAACCGCCCGCAGAGGGTGGTGTAGTGCTGCTGTGCCAGCACGGTGGTGGGCACCAAAAAGGCCACCTGCTTCCCGTCCTGCACCGCCTTGAAGGCCGCCCGCAGAGCCACCTCCGTTTTCCCGTAGCCCACATCCCCGCACAAAAGCCTGTCCATGGGGCGGGGGCTCTCCATATCGTGCTTGATTTCCAAAATGCACTGAAGCTGATCCGGGGTCTCCTCATAGGGGAAGGCCGCCTCCAGCTTCTTTTGCCACGGGGTGTCGGGGCTGAAGGCGTAGCCCTGAACGGAGGAACGCTTGGCGTACAGCTCCGCCAGATCAAAGGCCAGCTTCTTGGCCGCGGTCTTGGCCTTGCTTACCTTCTGCTGCCAGTCCCCGCCGCCTAACTTGGAGAGGTTGGGGGTGCCCTCCTCGCCGGCGCCCATGTATTTTTGGATTCTGTCCAGCTGATCCGTGGGGATATACAGCTTGTCCCCCCCGCGGTACATAAGCAGCAGGTAGTCCCGGGTGCTGTTTTGCACCGTCAGCTGCTCCACGCCCACAAAGCGGCCGATGCCGTGGGTCTCGTGGACCACATAGTCCCCCACGGACAGCTCCGAAAACTTCAGTCCGCTTTTCTTCTGCCGCTTTTTCGTCTCCTGCTTGCCGAAAAGCTCCTCCTGCGACAGCACCGTCAGCTTTAGCCCCGGCAAGCGGAAGCCCTTGGGCAAGGTGCCTTTGACAATGAGCAAAGTGCCTCGGGCGGGCTCGTTTGTAAACGCCCGTTCCAGGCGGCAGGAAAGGCCGCCGTCCTCCAGCTCCCTATAAAGGGCCTCTGCCCCTTCCCCGGCAAAGAGCAATCTTGTCTCCCCCCGGTTCTGCCCCAAGAGCATCTCCCGCTTCAATTCCCCCATGTCCCCCAAAAAGGCAGGGGCGTTTTCCCCCTCAAACCGCAGGGAAACGGGGTGGCGGAAAAGGGGATGGGTGCGGAAGAGGCTGTAGAACACCGCCGTGCGGGGGGTGGACAGCTTCTTTTCCAGCATGCCCTCGGGCAAAAGCAGGTTCTTTTGGGCCCCATGCCCTTCGCCCCGCTCCAAGTGGGCCGTCAGGCTCTCCATAAAGCTCATGGCAAAGACCCTGCCCTCGTCAAAGATGCGGGCGGGCTCCGTCAAAAACAGGTAGGCGTTTTTGGGCAGATAGTCAAAGAGACTGCACTCTTCCTCATATAAAAGGGGCAAAAGCACGTCCGCTCCCAAACAGGGACGGCCTTCCTCCCAGCTTTCTCTCTGGCTCTCCAAGCCTTCCGCTTCTCCCAAGGCCTTCAGGGCCTTCTTGATTCTTTGCAGGGGCTGAGGGGTCTCAAAGGCAGGGGGGAGGAGGATGGAGTCAATCTGCTCCAGGGAGCGCTGGGTACTCACGTCAAAGAGACGAAGCTGATCCACCTCGTCCCCATAGAACTCAATGCGGCAGGGATGCTCCTTTTGGGGCGGGAACACATCCAGAATGTCGCCCCGCAGGGCGCACTGCCCCGGCCCCTCCAGCATGTCCACCCGCTCATAGCCCCCTTCCACCAGGGCTTTGAGCAGGGTGCGGGGGGGAATCTCCTCTCCCCGCCGTACGCTTTTCAGGCTGGAGATAAAGGCCTCCGGGGGGGCAAGCCGCTCCATAAGGGCCCCGGCGTGGGTGATAATCAGGGTGGGCATCCCCAAGCACAGGCGGGAGAGCACCCCCAGCCGCCAGCTTCGCCGCTGGGCGCTGACCGCCTGCACGCGGACAAGGGGCATGTCCCTAGACAAAAACAACTGCACATCCGCCCTATAGCTGCTCTGCCGATTGTAAAGCCGCAAGGCCTCCGCCTCCGTGTCCGCCACAATCACCGCCGTGGCCTTTTGGGACAAGGCCCCCCACACGGGCATGCGCAGACCCTCCGGGCAGGAGAAAACAGCCGCCGGCCCCCGCCCTTCACTAAGAGCGGCGGCAAGCTGGCCATAAGCGGTATCCTTTTCTAAAAGTGAAAACAGGGGATGCATCATGCGGGGGGAATCTTTCCGGAGGCTTCGTGCTTTTTGTTGAACTTCATCTGCGCCTGATCCAGGCGCCCCTGCACAATCAGCTCCGCCGCCTCCCGCACATGGTCATAGGAAGTCTCCAGCACCTTCTGCTCCTCCTTGCCGGGACGCTTGAGGACGAAGTCCCGAAGCTGAAGGCTCTGATCCTGCCCGCAGCCAATGCGCACACGGACAAAGGCGTCGCTGTTTAAACAGGCGATGATGTGCCTTAAGCCGTTGTGGGTGCCTGCAGAGCCCTTGCCCCGAATGCGAAGACTGCCCAAGGGCAGCTCCACGTCGTCCACCAGCACAATGAGCTTTTCGGGGGGGAGCTTATAAAAGTGCATAATCTCCCCGATGCAGTTGCCGCTCAGGTTCATGTAGGTCTGGGGCTTCACCAAAAGAACCTTTTCTCCCTGAAAAAGTCCCTCGCCTACCAGCCCCTGAAAGGCCTTGGTCTTTATTTTAATGCCCCAGCTTTCCCCAATGGCATCCAGAGCCATAAATCCGATGTTGTGCCGGGTCTTCCGATAGGTGAGTCCCGGATTTCCCAGTCCTGCGATAATATACATGGACATACCTCCCCATGATGATAGCTTATTATAGCACAAAAACCAAAAGGAAACAGCCGGAAATTTTGGTTCTTTATAAGGATCTTGCCCTCCGCAGAATCCTTTTTTGATGAACAAAGGAAACTTCTTCTTATCCCCTCAGTCTTGCTCCTTCCGCTTTCGCTTCAGTCACAATCCAGCTCCCCTTACCCAATAAGGGGAGCCTTGCAGCCGCAAGCTGCTTATACGGTTAAAAGCAAAAGTAACCGCAAGCCCCCTTTCCCCCGCATGGCGCCCCTGTGTAAGGGGAGCTGAGTTGCGAGCGGAGCGAGCAACTCTGAGGGGTTGACTTATACCACGCAGAAGTCTTATGGCGGAAAACTTAACGAGCTTATTTCGCCATGAAGTCAATCCCTCAGTCTTGTTCCTTCCGCTCTCGCTCCAGTCACAATCCAGCTCCCTTTACACAAGGGAGCCGAGACTATAAAATCTCTTGCGCCACTTTTGCTTTTATGCGCATAAGATGTTTGTAGCGCATGGCTCCCCTTATTGTGTAAGGGGAGCTTCTGCGGAGCAAACTGAGGGGATAAGCAGAAAAAAGGGACGGCAAGCCGTCCCATCCTACACCTGTCCGAAGGACAGATTTCACATTGCGCAGCAATATTTCACATGGCGAAGCCATATTTCACTTGCGCAAAGCGCAAATTTCACTGCCTTTGGCAATCTTTCGCCGGGAAAATATAGCGGGAGAACAGTTCCTCGGCCGCTTCCTCCCCTATAAGCTTTTTAAACTGGTTCACGGAGGGCCCGCCCTTTGTAAGCAGTCCCTGCACATACGCCCCCACCTTCTCCCTCTTCCGGGCGATCTCGCAGGCAGGCGCCTTTTTCAGCTCCTCCATATACACCCTTGTCCACCCCTCAGCCAAGGCTTCCATGGGGGCTTTCAGCTTTTTCCCCTTTTTGCTCAGGGTGGGGGAGAGCTTCAAGCCGTCATACCAGCGGGGCTCCAGCTTGTTGTCGGGCAGGGTTTCCCCCTGCTTGATTACCGCCGTCCACGGGGTGCCGTCAAAAATACCCAACTGGGTGTCGTACAGCTCCAGCAGTAGCGTGTCCTGCCCCATGGCATGAATATAGTCAAAGGAATATAAGGGCGCATCCACGGTTAAAGGGGTAAAGATCAGGGTCTCCATCTCCATCAGCCCCAGCATGCCCTTCATCTTCACCCGGCTCAACTGCCCCAAGTCCCCCGCCTGCCAGCATTCCAACCGAAAGTGCAGGCCGTTTTTGTCTACACGGGCAAAGTCCCCCATGTCCACGGGCTTTAAAGGCGCCCCTTCCTTCAAAAGTGCAAAAAGGGTCTGTTCCATAGCTGTCTCCTTCGTTTTGATAAAATGAACGTGTTCATTTAAAGTATAGCATATTTTTCTATGGGCGCAACGGGGGCGGGGCATTTTTTAGGCAAAGCACCCTTTTCTTTCAGCGAATACGGCGCAAATGTGGATTTGTTGTAAAAACCCGCGGGGAACGGTTGCATTTTTTTCGGATGGGTGTATAGTAAAAGCATGAATTAGCACTCGGAGTGCTTGAGTGCTAAAAAGTTTTGGAAAGGCGGTAACAACCATGGCAAAGAAACAGTTTAAAGCAGAAAGCAAGCGGCTTTTGGATCTGATGATAAATTCCATCTACACCCACAAGGAGATTTTCCTGCGGGAGCTGATCAGCAACGCCTCCGACGCCATCGACAAGCGGTACTATGCCGCCATGCAGAGCGGGGACACCAGCATGGACAGGAGCGAATACTTCATCCGCCTGACCCCTGACGAAACCACCCGCACCCTGACCATCACCGACAACGGCTGCGGCATGACGGCGGAGGAGCTGGAGAGCAATTTGGGCACCATCGCCAAGTCCGGCACCAGAGCCTTTAAGGAGAGTCTGGGGGAAGACAAGAAGGAGGATCTGGACGTTATCGGCCAGTTCGGCGTAGGCTTCTACTCCGCCTTTATGGTGGCCAAGAACATCAAGGTCTACTCCCGCACCGTAGACGGGGAAGGCCATGTGTGGGAAAGCTCCGGGGAGGACGGCTACACCATCAAGGACTTTGACTACCCCTCCGTGGGCACCCAGATTGTGCTGACTTTGAAGGAGGACGAGGAAGGGGAGGACTACGGCCGCTTCCTGCAGAGCTACACTTTGTCCTCTCTGGTCAAAAAGTACAGCGACTATGTCCGCTACCCCATCCGCATGATGGAGGAAAAGAGCGTAAAGAAGGAGGATTCTCCCGAGGATAAGCCCGAGTACGAGACCGTTATGGAGGACACCGTCCTCAACAGCATGGTGCCCCTGTGGCGGCGGAACAAGAACGAGATCACCGAGGAGCAGTACAACCAGTTCTACAAGGACACCTTCTATGACATGGAGGAGCCTCTTGCCACCCTGCACATTAAGGCAGAGGGCACCCTTTCCTACACCGCCCTGCTGTTCATCCCCAAGAAGGCCTCCTATGACTTCTTCACCAAGAGCTTTAAGCGGGGTCTCAGGCTGTACAGCAACGGCGTGATGATTATGGACAAGTGCGAGGAACTTCTCCCCGAGTACTTCGGCTTTGTGCAGGGTCTGGTGGATTCCCCCGATTTGTCTTTGAACATCTCCCGTGAGATGCTCCAGCACGACCGCCAGCTTTCCGCCATTGCCAACAACCTGAAGAAGAAGATTCAGAGCGAGCTTTTAAAGCTCCTGAACAACCAGCGGGAGAAGTACGAAGTCTTCTACAAGGCCTTTGCCCAGTCCATTAAGTACGGCGTGTACGAGATGTACGGCATGAACAAGGACTTTCTCAAGGATCTGCTGTTGTACCACTCCGCCAAGGAGGAGAAGCTGGTGTCCTTGAAGGAGTATGTGGAGAAGATGCCCGAGGAGCAAAAGTACATCTACTATGCCGCCGGCGACTCCCTGACCCACGTTCTGCACATGCCCCAGACGGAGCAGATTCAGGAAAAGGGCTACGACATGCTGTGCATGGTGGACGATGTAGACGAGTTTGCCATCCGCATTCTGGACAGCTACGAGGGCAAGTCCTTTAAGTCCGCCTCCGATGAGGATCTGGAGCTTTCCACCGAAGAGGAAAAGAAGGCCATGGAGGAGAAGAAGGAAGAGAGCAAGGATCTGCTGGAAAGAATAAAGACGGCTTTGGAGGGAAAGGTTAAGGAGGTGCGTCTCAGCGACAGGCTCAAGACCAGCGCCGCCTGCCTGAACACCGACGGCGGCTTGTCCGTAGAGATGTACAAGGTGCTCAAGAACACCCCCAACGGATCGGAACTTCCCGCCTCCTTCGTGCTGGAACTGAACCCGGAGCACCCCGTCTTTAAAAAGCTGGGCGGTTTGGGCGAAGAGAAACTGGCCAATTATGCAAGCCTTCTCTATGACCAGAGCCTGCTTATGGCGGGTCTGCCCCTTGACAACCCCGCCGCCTTCTGCGAGCAGGTGTGGAAGCTGATGTAACGTATTCTTACAGAATCCCCGCCAAAAAGGGAGCCGAAGGGATGCAGAAGCCTTTTTCAATGCTAAAAGCTGAGTATGTCGCAAGCTCCCTTTCTACCGCATGGCGCCCCTGTGTAAGGGGAGCCGGACGTTATAAGAAGCTCCCCCTCTTTTCAGCTTTTAGATACGCAAGATGCTTGCAATGCATGGCTCCCTTGTGTAAGGCAATGTCATTAACTTAAGAGCCAGAGTGCACAAGAGACTTTTTCTCTCCCT
>CAZPCH010000031.1:0-9191 GCA_964585055.1 uncultured Christensenella sp.
CAGCATGTGCTGTACCTTCTCCGCTTTTCCCGCATCGGCCTTGCGTACATCCAGACTGAAGGCAATGTTTTTTTCCACCGTCAGCCACGGGAACAGGGTGGGGTTCTGAAAGACCACGCCCCGCTCGGGGGAGGGGCCTTCAATCTCCTTGCCGTCCACGGTCACATGTCCCAAAGTGGGGCGAATCAATCCTGCAACCAGACGGAGAATGGTAGATTTTCCGCAGCCGGAGGGGCCTACGATGGAGACGAACTCGCCGCTCTCCATGGTGGTGCTCACATCCTGCAGAGCGTGGGTGACTGCGTCGCTTTCTACCTTTGCAAATACCTTGCTGACATTTTCCAGCTTCAGGCAAACATTCTTCTTTTCGTTGGACATTACTTAACGGCTCCGTTCTGCCATCTGAGCAGATAGCGCTTAATTCTTTCCAGACCCTTGGTTACCAGAGTGAAGATGAAGCAAATCACAAACAGGGCGGCAAAGGACTTATCATAGCTGGCCCAGCCCGTCTGCCAGGTCATGTACCAGCCCAGACCGGACTTAACGCCCAGCATTTCGGCAATCATAATGGCCACGCAGGAAGAGCTCATGGCCTGGGTGCATCCCTGCAGGATGGAGGCCATGGCGTGTGGGATGGCCACACGGAAGACCAACTGGCGGTTGTTGGCCCCCAGGGTTCTGGCCGCATCGAAGTACTCTTTTCCTACGTTGGAAATACCCGTCAGGGAGGCTACGGTGACGGCGAACCAGGAGCCAAGGGCGATGATGAACACGGCGCCTCCAAAGAGGGAGGTGGCCACCACCATGATGATGGGAATCCAAGTGGAGGTGGGGATTGGCCCAAGGAACTTGATAATGGGATCCAGCCAGTACCGAGCCCGCTCGGAGTATCCGCAGGCAATGCCCGTAATCAGCCCCAGAGATACGCCGATGGCATAGCCCAGAAACAGCAGCTTCAAGGTGTTCAGCGTGCAGTCCAGCAACATGGCATAATCCGTCAAAAAGGCGTTTAGGATATAGTTCATGCAGGGGACAAAGGGCTGGGTGAGAATACCGGTCTTCAGCGTCAGATAATCATACAGAGCAAGGAAAAGGAACAAAGCCGAAAAATGGGGGGCTTTGTAGTGGATTTTTTCGTAAAACTGCTTTTCTCCCTTGTTCTTTTTTATGAGGGAAATCAAAAGGCAAACAAGATACGCCCCAATGGCAATGCCCAGCACCCACACATAGCTCCAGGGCTTGGGATTGCGGCTGTTGTTGGGGATAATCAAATATTCCGCCAAGGCAATGCCCCCGCACAAAATCGGGAGTACCATGATGATGGTCTCCGCAAGCTTCTGTGCAGGTGTTTTTTCTTTTTCTTCCAGTTCTTTTAGCTGACGGCGGGTGAGTCCGGACAGCAGAGCCGCATCCATGCGCTCCTCTGCCTTTACCTTGGACGAATCAAACATACATACCCATTCACTTTCCTACAAAATCTACCGTACATAATTATATGCATCTTACAAGGATAGTCAAATTCACCTTTAAAATCCTGTATTTTTTTCATCGCTTCAAACGATTTAAAGAGATCTTATATAATTTCTTTCGGAATTGCTGTTTTGATTTTCCGTATTCAAGGGAAAAATATGCGGTTGAGATTTGAGCACAGGTGAAGCCGTGGACTTGTTTTGTTAACGGAACGCAAAAAAGAACGGAATTTTGCATATTCCCTCAAAAAAGAGGGCAATTTTGCGGAAATTCCGTTCCTTATAGGTTGTGAAAGTTATTTCCCTGCCTGCTTCTTTGCCAAATAAGCAACGATGCTGTGAGCCGCTATATTGCCTTCGCCTACAGCCTTGGCAATCTGATAGGGAAGCCCCGTGCAGTCCCCCGCCGCAAAACAGCCGGGCTTGCTGGTGCGCATCTGTCTGTCCACCACAATGTGAGGGCCGTCCAGCTCCAAACCGTGCATCAGGGCTCCCGGGGCCACCGCAGGACGGAGGATGAAGATGCCGTCCGCCGCCAATTCCCTGCCGTCGGTAAGCAGAAGGGCGGAGGCGGAGGCTTCTCCCAGAATTTCCTTTATCCCTCCCTGCACGGGTACGATGTTGTCCCCCTTCACGGCGCAGTTTTTATAGGGAGCAAAGAGATATACTTTTTCGGCAAGCTCCGCCAAATACAGCACCTCGTGTTCAAACTGGGGAGCGGCGCAGTATACGGCAATGGTCTTGCCCTTGTACAAAAAGCCGTCGCAGGTGGCGCAGTAGCTGACTCCGCTGCCAAGCAACCGCTCTTCCCCCAAAAAGCCCTTGGGGCTGACGGCTCCGATGGCCAAGAGCACCGTGGAAGCCTCGAAAATATCCTCGCCCCCCTGCAGCATAAAGCCTCGGCGGGTGGACAGAATGTTGGTGACCTGGCGGGGGAGAATTTCCAGCCCGGCCTCGGCAATCTGCTCCCGAAAAAGCCGATTCAGCTCCGGCCCCGTGATCATGGGCACCCCGGGGTAGTTGGCAATGGTGTGGGAGCGCTCCACTTTTTGGCTTAAATCAGGAGAGCCAAACCAGATTACGCTCTTTTCATGAAGCCGCAGGTTTAAGGCCGCCGAAATGGCGGCAGGGCCAGAGCCTACAATGGCAGTATCGTATCGCATGAAAACAGGCTCCTTACTTTGCAAAGGCGTCCCGATAGCATTGGGCTACATAGGCATCGATGCGCTGTGCCAGCACGTCTGCATAATAGTCTGCGGCAAAGAGGAAGGCAGACTCCTGTTCCTTCAGCTGTTCACGGCTGCGGTCGGGGTAAGCATCACTGAGCTTCTGCAGGCGGGCCTCGTAGTCTTCTTTTGTCAACAGGTTGTTTTCCTGACGGAGAAGCGCCTGCCCCACCGTAGCCAAATCCAACTCCGTCAGATACAACTGGCGGAAGGTATCCACGGTGAAGTCCTCTGCGGATACACGGCTTTCTTCCTCGTCTGCTTCTGCATGTGCTTGCATATCGTCTGCGCAGCTTTTTCGCACCGCCTCCAGACGCTTTTCGGCTTGCACATCCATCTGGCGGCATTCCTCTTCGTCCCGCTCAAAGCGGCTGTTCCTGGCCACCTCCTGCCAGACATAGGCAGAGGCCATGTCCGGGTTCTCGTCCTCCAGCAAAAAGCCTTCAATCTGCTTTTGCAGGCAGAGAATGCGAAGCTCCTTCAAAGAGGCAACCCCCTCTGCTCCCAAAGCGGCAATGGCTTCATCTGTTCGTTCGGGAAGCAACGTACGGGAAGCGGATAAAAGGGTCACTTCCACCTTTGTATCCCCCGTATACAGGGTGCGGCTTTCCCCAAGGGCCATGCCAGGCATTTGCTTTTCCAGTTCCCTGTCGAAAAGCCCCTTGCCTACGGGCACGTTGACGGAGGGCTTGCTGTAGCGGGGTACCTCGGAACGGCAGGAAATCATGGCGCTGTCCCCGGTTTCCAGCTTTTCGGCAGAGACGGTTTTCCCGTAGCGCCGCAGCCAGCGGTTCATGTCCTTTTCAAGCTGTTTCTCGTCAGGGGTAAAGCCGATGAGAAATTGAGAGATGTCCACCTGGCGGTAGTCATAGATCTCCAAAGCCTTGGATTTTAGCGTAATGCAGTCAGCCATAATGACTCCTTAGCCGTAATAATAGAGGCTGATTTTCTCTTCCAACTCGTCTTCGTCCATAAGGCCGACCACCTTTTCCAGCTCCTGCCCGTCCTTCAAAAACAGCACCGTGGGCACCGCTTCAATCTGATGCTCTACGCCCAGCTTAGGTTCGTCGGTGGTGTTTACCTTGACGATGTTTAAAAAGGGATAGTCCAAGGTCAAATCCTCCAGAATGCGGGAGAGCATCTTGCAGGGGACGCAGGTGGTGGAGTAAAAGTCCACAATGGTAAAGCCTTCACGGGTCAGTTCAGGATAAGTCTCATAGGTTGCAACGGAAATCATGTATTCAGTCCTCCTTGGTCAAATATTGCTTGCAATGAGCGATCAGTTTTTCATAGAAATAATTGTCGGCTTGCTGGCGGTAGAAGCGGGGGAGGGTGATAGTCTTTCGTGCCTCCTCCATGCTTATGCCCATGCCCTCGGCGCATAGGGCGACCGCCTCTTCATACGCTTCCTCCGTAGGCACGGGCGCATGCTCCTGCTCCATAAGCAGAGCGCCTACAGCCGTGCTTTTCACACCGTCCATGCTGATGCCCTCCACAAAGGCAAAATGTTCCTCTCGGGTGCGTCCGCCCGTAACATTTTGTATCTCCTCGTCTGTGGCGGTATTCGGGTCTACACCGGCGGAGCGCAGCATATCCACGGCCATGTCATGCCCTTCTTTGCGGGCAGTCTCCAGTTCCTCTTCGTCCAAAATGAAGGTGCTCAGGCGGCAAACCTCGTTGGAGAGGAAGAGGGCCAGAGATTCCCCCATGTCCTCCGCATACTGATTGCGGGCGGAGTCTGCAATGTGCCGGCGGAGCGTTTTTACATTGGCAATGCCCTCCAGCCCCCAGGAAGCAACGGCTTCATCCTCAAGGGAAGCGGGAATGGGGCGGCGGATCTCCAGCACCGTCACCTGCACCTTTTCACCGTCGGCAGTAAGCTCGGCAGTCTGTCCCAGCGACAGGCCGATTAGCTTTTCTTCCAGCTCCCGGCTCAAAAGGCCCTTGCCCACCCGCACCTGCACGGCGTCTTTACGGAAACGGGGACTGCTTCCCTGCAGACGGAGGGAGACAATATCCCCCTCCAAAACGGTTTTGGCCTGTTCCACGGTGCCGTAGCGATTGCGGTACTTGGTTAATTCCTTCTCCAACTCCTCTTCGCTCATGGAAAAGGGGGCGGCATAGGGCTGTAAATCGATGTCTCTGTAATCCGCCAGAGCCACCACTTGAGTTTTAATGCCCAGCATTTAGGCGCACTCTCCTTTTTTGATAAAGTCCTGCATGAGAGGGCTGTGGACGGACACCTCCGCAAAGGTGCCGCTGGCCTCTACCTGCCCGTCCCGAAGCACAATCACGTTGTCCGCACGGCGGATAAGCTCCATGTCGTGGCTGACCATAATGACGGTCTTGCCTTCCATCACGTGCATGAGGGCTTCCATAACCTCGTGCTCGCTGACGATGTCGATGCCGCTGGTGGCCTCGTCCATAATCAAAATGTCGGGCTGTTTTAAGATGACACGGGCAATGGCCAGCCGCTGCATTTCGCCTCCGGAGCACTTGGTGTCAAAGCGGCTGATCTCCGTGTCAAAGCCCTGCTCCTTGGTCATAATAAAGTCGTAGGCCAGAGCCTGACGGGCGGCCTCCTCCAGTTCCTCCTGAGTAAACTCACGGTGCACGCCGTAGGCAATGTTCTCCCGAATGGTGCCCTTGATAATCTGGTTCCCCTGGAACAGATACCCGACACGCTCCCGCCAGTCCTCCAGACGTATGTTCTCCAGAGGCTGTCCGTTCAAGCACAGCTTTCCCTCCTGCTGGCGGCGGAACTGCTCCAAGAGCTTAATAAGGGTGGACTTGCCGCAGCCGTTTTCGCCTACAATGGCGGTGATTTTTCCCTGAGGGATGGTGAAGCTGACGCCGTTCAGCACAGGCTGGCGGTCATCGTAGGCAAAGGAAAGGTTCTCTCCCGTCAAATCTCCGGTTGCCCTGGTCAGCCCTTCGCCGGAGGTCAAATCCTCGTCCTCCATATCCGCAATGGCCGCAATGGTGGCGCAGGAACCCTGAGCCCCCTTGAGCAGCTGCCATACTGCCGAAAGCATATAGGCATTGGCCATGAACAGCATGTAGTAGTTGAACAGGTTTACAAGCTTGATCATCTTCATGCTGCCTGCCCGCACCAGTGCAGAGGCCACCAGCAAAAGCACGATTTCGTTGAGATACTGGGCAAAGGAGCCGATGGGGGCGATGAAGATAAAGCGCTTCTCCTGCCGAATCTCGGCTCTGTATCGTGCTTCGTTGGCCGCTACGCCCTTTTGATACTCCTCATCCTCCATGGAGGCGGTTTTAATGCGCAGGATGTTGGGCAGCCGCTCCGCAAAGAAGTTGGTGATGGCGGACAGGGAGCTGTTGGTGATCTCGTTTACCTTATACTGGAGTTTCCCCATAACCCAAGCGGCCAGCAGGGTAATAGGGATACCCGTGAGCATAATCAAGGCCAGAGATTTATAGGTGGCGTACATCTTCATAAAGTTGGTGTACACGCCGTAAATCAGGGAAATAAACTGCACCAGCACCGCCAGGGCGGCATAGGCGCCGGTAGTATCCTGGGTCACACGGGATACAAGAGACTGGCCGTCCTTGCCCTCAAAGAAGGACATGGGCAGGCGCAAAAGCTTCCCCCATACGCTGTGGCGGACGTTGCGGGCGGTCATCTGAGAGGACAGCTCCCCTACGGCACCCTGTACGGCTTCCGTAAAGCCGTAGAGCAGGGTCATGAGGATAAAGCCAATCAAAAAGCCGTTGTCCGTAATGGCGCCGGTCATAATCTTGCTGGAGTAGGGCACCAGCCGGGACTCCACTTCCTTCATGGCCAGGGACATGAACATGACCAGAATCAGCATGAACCAGGGGATTTTAACCTGCTTGTAAAAGCGGAATAGTTGTTTCCAGCTCTGCTTGCCCGCAGAGGACTGCCGTTTCTTTTCTTTTGCGCTCATTCTGCCTGACCTCCTTTCCCGGCAAGCTGGCGGCAGAAGCCGCTCAGCCGAATCATTTCTTCCATACGGCCTTCCAGCACACGGTGGTCGCTTTCCGCAGAAATCACATGGTCGGCGGCGGCAATGGCCTGTCGGTCATGGGTGACCAGAAGCACCGTCCGCTGTCCCTTCAGTTGTTCAACGGCACGGATAATTTCATCGGTGGAGGTGATGTCCAGACTGGCCGTAGGCTCATCCAGCACCAAAAGGGGCGCTTGGGTCAAGATGGCGTTTGCAACGGAAATCTTCTGCCGCTGGCCTCCCGACAAACGGTCGCCGAACTGCCCCACCTGGGTATCCAGCCCCTGAGGGAGCTCGTTGATAAAATCGTCCAAATGCACAAGAACCAGGGTGCTGTTCAATTCCTCCTCGGAGACCTCCCGGTGAATGCCGTAGAGAAGGTTCTCCCGAATACTGCCGGACATAAGGGGCGTATCCTGCAGGACATAGGCAATGTTCTTTCGCCAAACACGGGGATCGCAGTCGCCGATGGATTTGCCCCCGGAGAGAATGCGGCCCCCGGTAGGCTCATAGATGCGGGACAACAGCTTTAACAGGGTAGTTTTTCCCGAGCCGCTGTAGCCCACCATGGCCGTAACCTGTCCTCCGGGAATGTGGAAGGACACATCCTCCAGCAGAGGCTCCTGCTCATAGGAGAAGGAAACGTGGTCGAACATGATATCCCCGCGGTGCACCAGTTCCTCTGCATAGGCGGCAATCCCTTCTTCCTCTTCGCAGAGGACGGAGGACACCTGATTCAGCTTGCCCTGAATGGACTTTGCCTGCTTCCAGATGGAGCCGAAGAGGGTGAAGAAGCTGAGAAAGCTTCCGGCGTACAGATAGAAGGTGTACCAGCCTTCCGCATCCAGGGTGCCGCCTTCCATCATTTTAATGCCCATAAAGATGATGGCGATTTCAGGGAGAATGCCGAAGACGGAGCCCACCATGGAGCTGACTGCATCCAGCCCAATCAGGGAACGGTTGGCCTTGTAGTATTCATCCACAGCCTTTTTCCCACGGCGGCGCTCGTAGCCCTGCATATTAAATGCCTTCAGCAAGGGCATGCAGGACATAAGCTCGCTGAGGTACTCCGTCAAATTGGACAGCTCAAACTGAGCCTTGTTTCCAAAGCGCAGGTTGAACCGCCCCAGTACATAGGATAAAAGCAAAGACAAGGGGGCAAAGACCAGCAGAATCATGCCCGCCTTGATGCTGATGGCGGACATGGCCGCAACCGTGAGACCCATGTAGTAAATCTGAGAGATGCCGTCCAGCACTACGTCAAAGACCAGCGCATTGATGCTGTCGCTGTCCACGGTAATGCGGCTGATGAGGGTGCTGGAGGAGACCCGGTCAAAGTAGGCGGGTTTCAGCTTGAGAATCTTTCCCCACAGGGCGTTGCGCAGGTTTCGGTTGGTTTTGTAGCGCACCACATGGTTCAAGAACAATATGCCTTGGCTGATAGCGGAAGACAATAACTCCAGACCGATGAAGGTGAGCACGCTTTCTACGCTTGCATCCCCGGAAAAGAAGTTGGCGCTGGCTTGAGGAATGCGCACCAGAATGATGCCCTCCAAGGCTGTCAGAGCCACATACAGCAGGACGGAAAGGTAGGGAATCCGTGCCGTTTTGCACAGATGCCAGAACCGCTTCCAGATTCCCTCGTTGCGCACAACGGCGCCGTTAGCAAGAGGGACAGCTTCCGTTTTTCTCATGGGCGTTTCTCCTTATTCTCTAATCCGCCTGATTTTGGTTAAATAGCGGTAGATGCTCTGTTCCGACATCTGCAGCACGTCGGCGGCCTTGGATACGGCCCCCTTGAGCTCAAAGACTCCGGTCTCGTAGAGATCCAGCAGAAGTTCCGTCTTTTCATCGGGCGTCAGCCGCTGGGGCTCGGCGGTGTACTCCGCCGTCATGCGCTCAATGAGATCCAGGGTGGGGGCGTTGTAGGTTAAATCCTCGGGAGACACAGGCGGAATTTCATTGAAATCCGAGACGTCAAAATGCATAAGGCTTTCCAGATACCCCTGCAATTCTATGTAAGCCTGCATGCGTACCACCAGACATAAAACCGCAGTAGGTTTTCCTGCTTCATTTTTAATAAAGTACAGGGAGTATTTGCTCAGTTTAGCGGAGGAAGAGAAAAGCGCCCGGTTCAGCAGCATGCCGTTTTCCATCACGGAGGGACTGTTCACAGCTTCCTTTATGAGCTTTCGAAGCTGGGGCAGGGTGTGGGGGTGACCGTGGCACTCCGACACAATGGGCCAGCCCTTTTTCTCAAGATCCAGCAGATAGACCTCACAGCTATTGGACAATGTGCTCCCCAAAAAAGAAGCCATCAAGGTGTATGGACGCAAATATTCCTGCATAAGCCCCTCCTGTTTTTCGTTAAGATGATAGTATCAAACCGTGGGGACGCTGTCAAGAATTTTCTTAACATGATAAGAATTTTCTTGACAGGGGTACAGAGACAAGTCTATAATCAAAATCGGAAATTTCCAAATGCAAAGGAGAAACAACACATG
>CAZPCH010000032.1:0-9183 GCA_964585055.1 uncultured Christensenella sp.
AACGCCATGGAGCTGGACTGGGTGGACCGCTACGAGTCCATCGGCGCCGTTCTGCTTATGCCCGGCACGGGCACCACGGGTATGAAGGCCCTGGGGAACATCCTCAACGGCACCGTGAACCCCTCCGGCAAGACCGCAGACACCTATCTTAAGGACCTTTTGAGCATCCCCGCTCTGGAGCATTCCGGCAACTCCGGCAATCACCTGTATACCAATGTGGGGGATTTGACCAAGACTCTGGCCCGCAAGGACAATACCTTCAACGGCGTTGTTTCCTTTGTAGACTATGCCGAGAGCATCTACACGGGCTACAAGTTCTATGAGACGGCCGCCGAGGAAGGGCTCATCGACTATGAGGCCGCCGTCCAGTATCCCTTCGGATACGGCCTTAGCTACACCGCCTTTACGCAGGAGATTACCTCCTTTAAACAGGACAAGGACACCGTCAGCGTGGAGGTCACCGTAACCAACATCGGAGATACGGCGGGCAAAGATGTGGTGGAGCTGTACTTCACGCCTCCCTATTATAACGGCGGCATTGAAAAAGCCAGCGTAAACCTGTTGGACTTCGGCAAAACCTCCCTGCTGGAGCCCGGCGCATCCGAAACCGTGTATATCTCCGTGCCTCTGGAGGACTTGGCTTCCTATGATTCCGACGGCATCAAAGTCAGCGGCGGCGGCTACATTCTGGAGGCCGGAGAGTATACCGTGTCCATCCGTTCCGATTCCCACACCGTGCTGGATAGCCGCACCTTTACGTTGGATGCCGACGTAGAGTACGGCACCGAAGGCAGAGAATCCGATAAGGAGACCGCCGTCAACCGCTTCGGGTATATGGAGAGCGAACGGGAGCTTCTGTCCCGCAAGGACGGCTTTGCCAACTACGAAAAGGCCGCGGCCGCTCCCACGGAGGCGGAACTGGAACTGAGCAAGGACAAGCAGAACGCCATTAAGGAGAACTCCGTCGCCAAATATAAGTCCGAGGACTATGACAATCCCGAGGATGTCATGCCCGTCACCGGCGCCAAGAACAATCTGGTGCTGGCGGATTTGACCGGCAAAGACTACGACGATCCCCAGTGGGAGCGGCTGCTTGACCAGATGACCGTGGAGGAGATGAACACCCTCATCAACACCGGCGGCTGGAAGACGGCGGAGATTGCCTCCGTCGGCAAGGCGGCCACCTCCGACTGCGACGGCCCCTCCGGCCTCAGCAACTATGTCACCGGTTCTACGGGCACCCAGTTCCCCACGGAAGTGCTTATGGCGCAGACCTGGAACAAGGAGCTTTTGGGCGAAGTGGGCGAAGCCATGGGGCAGGAGTTTGCCAACGCCAACAACTACGGCTGGTACGGCCCTGCTTTGAACCTGCACCGCACCCCCTTCTCCGGACGGAACTTTGAGTATTACTCCGAGGATGCGGTTCTCTCCGGCAAGCTGGCTTCCGAAGAAGTCAACGGCGCCGTGAAGTACGGGGTCTATCCTTACATCAAGCACTTTGCGGCCAACGATCAGGAAACCAACCGCACGGCCTTCCTCATGACCTACATGAGCGAGCAGACCTTCCGTGAGTACTGCCTGAAGCCCTTTGAGATTGTGGTCAAGAACTTTGACTACGAAAACGGAGTGCTGGGGGTTATGACCTCCTACAACTTCATCGGTACCGTACCCACCTGCAGCAGCTATGAACTGCTTACCGAGGTTCTTCGGGGCGAGTGGGGCTTTACGGGCACCGTCATTACGGACTACAACGGCTCCTACGGCTTCCAGATTACCGATGCCATCATTCGTGCCGGCGGCGACCTTATGCTGGGCTACGGCATGGCGGAGACCAACCAACTGAATTTGGAGTCTCCCTCCGTGGTGCTGGCCATGCGCCGTGCCTGCAAGAATATTCTCTACACCGTGGGCAACTCCGGCTACTACACCGACGGGCAGGCGGCAGAGAGCGGCATGTCCAACATGGATAAGCTCTTCCTGCTGGTGGATGCAGGCACCGTGGTGCTGGTGCTGGCCATTGACGCTGTAATCATTCTCCGCTGCAGGAAGAAGCGGAAGCAGACCGCCGCCGCATAATCGGCGGGTTTGCCGACAACAGACACAAAAGGAAAAGGAAAAAGGAACCGTCCCCTTTCCCCGCCGTCCTTGGGCGGCGGGGGAGGGCAGGACACTGAGGGCAGAAAAGAGAAGAGGCGCATTGCATCTCCCTCTGTTTGAACATGAATGAAGGAGCGGTAACATGAATTTGGAAACGTATCTCAACGCACTTACCCTTGAGGAAAAAGCGGCGCTTTTGCAGGGCTGGTCCACCTGGACTACCCGAGAGATAAAGCGTCTGGGCATTCGTCCCCTGTTTCATTCGGACGGCCCTCACGGACTGAGAAAACAGGCGGAGGCCGGGGATCATTTGGGTTTGGGCACCTCTCTGCCCGCTACCTGCTTCCCCACCGCCGCCTCCATGGCCAACTCCTGGAATCCGGAGCTGGGGGAAGCTCTGGGAGAAGCCCTGGGGGAGGAAGCCGCCTCCATGGGCGTAGGCGTAGTGCTGGGCCCGGGGCTCAACGTAAAGCGCAGTCCCCTCTGCGGCCGCTGTTTTGAATACTTCTCCGAGGATCCCTATCTGGCGGGGAAGATGGCGGCGGGATACATTCGGGGCATTCAGAAAAACGGCATTGCCGCCTGCCCCAAACACTTTGCCGCGAACTCTCAGGAGACACTGCGCATGCACTCGGATTCCGTTTTGGACGAGCGCACTTTGCGGGAGATGTACCTGACGGGCTTTGAGATTGCCGTCAAGGAAGGACACCCCCGGGCGATTATGTCTTCTTATAATAGAATCAACGGCACCTATGCCAACGAAAATTCTCACCTGCTCAAGGAGATTCTGCGGGATGAGTGGGGTTTTGACGGCATGGTGGTCACAGACTGGGGCGGAGACAACGACCACGCCGCCGGGGTACAGGCGGGAGGCAATCTAATCATGCCCGCACCGGGGGCGGCGGAAGCCGACGAACTTGTTAAAAAGGTCAGAGACGGAAAGGTGTCGGAAAAGGTTCTTGATGACAGACTGCGGGAGCTGCTTCCCGTGATTTTGGAGTGCACGGCCGCCGTTGAAAAAGCCCCCAAGTCCTTCGATCTGGACGCCCATCACGACCTGGCCCGCCGCTGTGCGGAGGAGTCCGTGGTGCTGCTGAAGAACGACGGCATTCTGCCTCTGGACGCTAAGACCAGCGTGGTGCTCATTGGGGACTTTGCGGACACGCCCCGGTATCAGGGAGCGGGCTCCAGCTTGGTAAACCCCACCCGCCTGTCCAATTTAAAGGAAGCCCTTACAAGCGGCGGCATGAACGTCATGGGCTACACCCAGGGCTTTTCCCGCACAAATTCCGCTCCTCAGCCGGAAATGATTCGGGAGAGCGTGACGCTGGCCAAGCTGGCGGATACCGTGCTTTTGTGCGTTGGTCTGGACGAGATAGGCGAAAGCGAGGGGCTGGACAGAGAGACGCTGGAGCTGTCTGCAGGCCAGCAGGCTTTGATTGAAGCCGTCTGCAAAGTCAATCAAAACGTAGTCCTCCTTCTCTCCGGCGGCGCCCCCTTTGTGCTTCCAAAGGGGTGCGTCTGCCGGGGCATTCTCCACGGATACCTTAGCGGACAGGCCGGGGCGGAGGCCATGGCTCGGGCGCTGGAGGGGAAAATCAACCCCAGCGGCAAGCTCAGCGAAAGCTGGCCCCTTGCCCTGCAGGATACCCCTGCCTATGCCCATTTCCCCGGCAGGGAGAAGACGGCGGAGTATCGGGAGGGGCTCTATATAGGCTATCGGTACTATGATACGAAGGATATTCCCGTGGCCTTCCCCTTCGGCTTTGGGCTCAGCTACACCGCCTTTGCCTATTCCGATTTGGCTTTGACCTTGGAAAATGTGACCTTCACCCTGACCAACACGGGCAAAAGGGACGGTGCCGAGGTGGCGCAGGTATATGTATCCTCTCCCGAGGGAAAGGTTTTCTGCCCGCAAAAAGAACTCAAAGGCTTTTCCAAGGTCTTTTTAAAGGCGGGGGAGAGCAAACGCATCTCCATTCCCCTGGACGATAAGGCCTTCCGCTACTTTAACGTAAAGACCAACCGCTGGGAGATAGAAGGGGGACGCCGCCTTGTCTCTGTGGGCGCAGGCTCCCGGGACATCCGCCTTACCGGGGAAATTGAGGTTCAGGGCACTGAGGCGCCCTTGCCCTACGGCTCTTTGCCCCACTACGAAACGGGCGACATACAAAACGTTCCCGATGGAGAGTTTGCCGCTTTGCTTGGGCATCCCATTCCCCAAAGGAACTGGGACAGAACCCGTCCGCTGGAACTGAACGACACCTTTGCCCAGCTTCAGTACGCCAAAGGCTGGGTGGGCAGGCTGGTATACGCCGTTTCCAAAGCCCAGGTGGACAAGAGCATGAAGGCGGGCAAGCCGGACTTGGACGCTCTGTTCCGCTACAATATGCCCATCCGCGCCATCGGAAAGATGACCGGAGGCATGGTGAGTATGGACATGGCAAGGGCACTGCTGGAGATCTTCAACGGGCATTTCTTCCGCGGCGCAGGGAAGCTCATCGGGGGCTTTGTCCGCAATCTGAATAGTACAAAATCCTTTGAAAAGAAGCTGGAGGAAGCAGGAAAATGATAGAGAAAATCAAAAACTGGGCAGAAAAGCATCCCAAACTGGCCAAATGGATTCGGGAAGGGGGACTGTTTGTCATCGTCAGCAACGTCATCACGGTATTCAAATACCTGCTGCTGACCTTCCTGCCCGGGCTCTTTGCCTCTTTGCCCCAGGTGGACTTCGGGTTCCCCGGCATTGACATCACCCTCTTTGGGGAGACCTTTAAGTGGAACATCATCGGCTATGACGCCGCCCACGGGGGCTTGCCCTACTTCTGCGCCTATATGATTGCCATGGTCACGGGCGAGGTGATTAACTTCTTTATGCAGCGGAACTTCGTCTTCCGCTCCAAGGGGAACATCTGGTATCAGGGGCTGTGGTATTTGATTGCCTTCTGCATCGTCACCTGCGTGGTGAACTCCGTCAACTGCATCTGGGTGGCCGTGGCCGGCCTGTTCGTGCCGGGCTGGCTGTACAACATCGGCACCACCGTCCTCAACGGGGGCATCTCCATGGTGGTTTTCTTCTTCGTGAACAAAATCATCTTTCCCGAAGGGGAGCAAAAGCGGACTGCCTGATGGACAAGAGAACCCTCTATGAGTACCTGCGGGAAAAACCTGCAGACCGGATACTCTTTCAAACGGATGACGGCCGAATCTTTACCTGCGGACAGGTAAAAAAGGAGACGGACAGCCTTGCCGCCCATCTGCAGGCGTTGGGCATGGGGGCAGGGAAGACCATAGCCCTGCGCTTTTCCCGCACGGCAGAGGCCTGCATCCGCTACTTTGCCCTGCTGGCCGTGGGGACGCAGGTGTATCTTGCCGACCCCCATGGCACCCGGGAGGATTTCTTCCGCGCTTCGGAATGTTTATCCATGGACGGCTATCTTTCCGACGAGACCGGCTCGTGGACACTGACCGATTCCGACGGAAGGGATGCAATTTTGGAGGGAGGGGACATGCCCTTTTCCCTGCCGCCTCAGAACCCGGAGGCTCCGGCCATCCTGATTGCCACTTCAGGCTCTACGGGAGAAAAAAAGCTGGTGCAGTTAAGCCAACACAACGTGGCCGCCAATTTGTTGGATGCCGTGCATTTTGGGGATTACAGAAAGGGAGATTTGGCCTTGGGCATTCTGCCCCTGTTCCATATCTTCGGGCAGGCCCTGCTCTTCGGCAGCGTAATGCTGGACTATGCCATTTTGTTTCCCAAAGAGGTGTCCCCTCTGTCCGCTTTAAAGTGCATTGAGACCTTCGGAGTCACCCGCATGAACGGAGTGCCCAGCCTGTATCTTGCCATGGCGGAAGAGGCGGAGGGGTTCAACGTGTCCAGCCTGCGGGTAGGCTTCATCGGGGGAAGCCATTGCGTGCCCGAAGAGATACGGCGCATGGAGGACAAACTGGGCATGACCCTTTTAAACTCCTACGGCATGAGCGAGTGCATCAGCATCACCATCAGCAATGCCCGCGACCCCTTAAAACAGCGTGTAGGCGGAGTGGGACGGTGCTATCCCAGGAGCGAACTGCGCATTGTGCATGGGGACGGGTCTGCCGTTTTGCCGGGAGAAACGGGGGAGATTACGGTGAGAGGCGCCTCACGCATGCTGGGCTACTATGGAGATGAGGAAGCCACCGCCGCCGCTATCGATGGGGATGGGTTTCTTCACACCGGAGATCTGGGGTATACGGACGAGGACGGTATATTGCACATTGCGGGGCGAATCAAGGACATTATCATCCGCAACGGGGTAAATATCTCCGCCGCCCGGGTGGAAGCGGCCTTACGGAGCGTGCCCGGAGTGGAGCAGGCGGCCGTGGTGGGCATAAGGGACTTTTTGCAGGGAGAGGTGCCCGTGGCCATGGTGGAAAGCAAAAGGAGCCCGGAGGAGATTCTTTCCCTGCTTGCTCCCGCTCTCCCCAAAAACGAGCTGCCGGTTAAAGTGTATGTCACGGAAAAACTGCCCGTCACTCCCACAGGGAAAACGGACAAGCAGACGGTGAAAAAGCTGATTTCGGCGTGGGAGCAGGGATAACCCGCCAAAAAGACAGGACGGAGCCAAGGCCCCGTCTTTTTTATACCCTTTGCCCCTACAGGAACATGCGCCAGTCGAAGACCTCGATGGAGATGATATGCTCCAGGGACAGGGTAAACTCCTTTACGGCCTCTCGGGCTAAGGCTAAGTCCCCGTTCTCTATCCGCACCCGCAGGGTACAAAGGGACAAGGTGCACTCATCCACGGCCTCGTGGTGCAAAAAGGCCTCCGCTCGGGTCTCCATGGGATAAAAGACCTCTTCCACCTCTCGGAGCTTCTCCATGGAAGCCCCTGCATCCTCTGCCAGCAAGGCTTCGTCCAGCTCTTGGGACAAAGCAAAGAGACTCTCCCCCTTGGTATACAGAAACAGCCCCGGCAGGGTAAAAAGGCACAAAAGCCCCACGCACACGCACACCGTAAACACCCGTCTCACCCGAAGAAACATTGGTTGGCCTCCTTTGCAGAAAGATGCTTGACCACCGACCCCGCCCTCTGCCGTGTCTGAAGCCGCAATGTTCCTTCGGGCATCCGCTGGAGGTAGAAGACCTCTTTGACCTTTTTAACCCCCATCTGCTTCAGGGCCTTTTGTAAGCCCTCCCTGCCGATGCCCAGAGTCTCCATGGCCGCCGTGCAGGGCGCCCCGTCGGTAATGAGCATATAGGGAAGACCCGGCTGGCTGTTGGGCTTTAGGGGACGCTCCATAACGGATAAGCCTCCGTTGGTCTCCAAAATGGCGTAGGATACGGACTCCATGTCAAAGATGTCCCGTGCCCGCAAGTGGTCGCATAAATCCGTCACCGTATAGTGGGCAGCGTGCATCATGCCCTCCTGCAAAACCCCGTCCCGAATGAGCACCAAGGGGGAGCCGCAAATCACACTGCGCAAGCCCCTGTGGTGCAGGCACAGCTTGGCAATGGTCTGCTGGACAAGGTACAGAGCCAGAATGGGCACGATGCTGTAGAGCAGAGGAATGCCGGTGTCCGCAATGGAGAAGGAGGCCAGATCCGCAATGCTCATGGTGATCAGCAAATCGTAAGGTTCCAGATCGCTGACCTGACGCTTGCCGGTCATGCGCAGAATCAGCAGGATAAAGCAGTACAAAAGCACCGCCCGCAAACATAATATCAGCATGGGCTCAGTGTGTCCAAACCGTGAAAAAATTATGTACAGAAAATTAAAGGGAAAAGAGGAGTTGCGTCGAATAAGTACATAAGCGGGTAAGAATGAGACCCGATAAAACTCTACGTAGGAGGGAAGTATGTTCACCAATTCCATGCTGGTCATGGCAGCCGCTGAACAGGTGCAGCCAGAGGCCTATCAGGTCATTATTCTGGGCTTCGGCACCGTATTTGTTGGACTGCTGTGCCTGATCGCCATCATCACCCTTATGGGCAAGATTATGGCCGGTCAGAATGCCAAAGCCGAAGCCAAGAAGGCTGCTGCCGCTCCTGTGGCTGAGGCGCCCGTACAGGCCGCCCAGACCCAGCCGGAGGAAGGGGATCGTGGTTCCATGATCGCCGCCGTTTCCGCCGCCATCGCCACCGTTATGGGGAAAGATGTTGCCGGTATCCGTATCCACTCTGTTAAAAAGATCGACTAAATTTCAGGAGGAATGATCATGCGTAAGTTCAATGTTAATGTCAACGGTACTCTTTATCAGGTAGAAGTCGAAGAGATCGCCGCCAATGCCGCCCCCGCCGCCGCTCCCGCAGCCGCTCCCGCCGCTGCCCCCAAGGCTGCTCCCGCAGCCGCTCCCGCTCCCAAGGCCGCTCCCGCTCCCGCCGGTGCCGAAGCCGTCAAGGCTCCCATGCCCGGGAACATTCTGGAAGTCTGCGTAAAGGACGGCCAGTCCGTCAACGCCGGCGACATCCTGTTCATCCTTGAGGCCATGAAGATGGAGAACGAGATTATGGCTCCCAAGGCCGGCGTCGTCAGCGGTGTATCCGTGCAGAAGGGCGCTACCGTAGCTACCGGCGCCGTGCTGTGCAACATCGGCTAATGGTTTAAAAGAGGAATGCCCTTATGTTAGACGCAATCGTCAATTTCTTACAGACAACGGGCTTCTACAGGATTACGGAAGAACCGCTGCAGTTGGTCATGATCGGCATTGCCTGCGTGCTGCTGTATCTGGCCATTGCCAAAAAGTTTGAGCCTTTGCTCCTGCTGCCCATCGCCTTCGGTATGCTGCTGACCAACCTGCCCGGCGCAGGCATGTACCATGCGGATTACTTTGCGGGCACCGTAGATTGGGCCAAGCTGGCCGACCCCAAGGTCAGCGGTCTGCTGGACTACCTGTATCTGGGTGTTAAGCTGGGTATCTATCCCTGCCTGATCTTCATGGGCGTAGGCGCCATGACGGACTTTGGTCCCCTCATTGCCAACCCCATGTCCATGATTCTGGGCGCTGCCGCTCAGCTGGGCATTTACATCGCCTTTGCTCTGGCCTACTTCCTGCTGGGCTTCACGCAGCCCCAGGCTGCGGCCATCGGCATCATCGGCGGCGCTG
>CAZPCH010000033.1:0-9149 GCA_964585055.1 uncultured Christensenella sp.
TGCAGAAGTTGGCGTGGTCGGGATTATAGGCCCCGCACTCTTTGCAGATCATATTAAAAATCCTCCTTGGATCATGTTAGGGTGTTCTGCCTAAGATTATAAGTGAGTTTTGTTGCCGATACATGACGAATATGTAAACAATTTTCGCAGGAACGCAAAACAGTCATTGCCAGAGACTGTCTGCTGTGGTATAAATAGGAACGGTTGGCGGTTCACCGTCTGCTCTGCCTTTGGCATACTATAAAAGTGAACCGCTTAGCAAAGGAGATATCCTATGATATATTTTGATAACAGTGCCACCACCCGTGTGCTGCCTCAGGCGGCGCAAGAGGCTCTTCGTGCCATGACCGAAGATTTTTTGAACCCGGCCGGTGCCTACGGCGGCGCCGCCCAGATTCAAAAGCAGGTGGAAGCCGCTCGCAACCGCTTGGCCCGTCCCTTGGGCGCCGCCAATGAGGAGATTCTGTTTACCTCCGGGGGTACGGAAAGCAACAATATGGCCATTCACGGCACGCTGAAGCTGTGGAGAGGCCCTTGCCGAGTGCTGGTTTCTGCCGTGGAGCATCCCTCCGTATACGAAACGGCCATGGGACTGCAGAAGGATGGGGTGGAGGTAATCCCCGTGCCCGTTAACGAAAAGGGCGCCCCGGATTTTGCGTTTTTGCAGGCCCATCTCACGGAGAACACGGCTCTTGTGTCCTTGATGCATGTGAACAACGAGCTGGGGTCCGTTTTGCATATTCCGGAAGCAAGCGCCCTCATCCGCCGCTACGCCCCCAATGCCCTTTTCCATGTAGATGGGGTGCAGGGGTATTTAAAGGCGGACACGGAGGGACGCTGGTTTGACTTATACTCCGTTTCGGCCCATAAGTTCCATGGCCCCAAGGGTTTCGGCGCCTTGTATAAGCGCAGGGGCATCCGCTTTGCCGGCGGGCAAACGGGCGGGGGGCAGGAGCAGAACCTGCGCTCCGGCACCACCAACGTGCCGGGGGCCTTGGCCTCCGGGGTGGCGGCGGAAGTTTACTACGCCAATCGGGAGGCGTGGCGGTCTCAGATGCAGGCGTGCAAAAAGCGGCTGTATGAGAACATGTCCACCTTGACCGACGTCATGCTGAACGGCCCTGACGTAGAGGAGGGAGCGCCCCACATCCTCAATCTGTCCTTTATGGGGGTTCGGGGAGCGGTGCTTCTCAACGCCCTGTCTCAGCGGGGGGTGTATGTGGCCACGGGCTCTGCATGCTCCTCTCACAAAAAGGGAAAGAACCGCATTCTGTCCGCTTCCGGCATCGAAGGCGCCAGGCAGGAGGGGGCCATTCGCTTCAGCTTCTGCCCCTTCAACACTTTGGAAGAGGTGGACACGGCCTCCGACATCCTTGCAGAACAAGTCGCATTTTTGCGCAGATATAAGAGAAGATAACAGGAGAAGATATATGGAACAGGCGATTTTGATTAAGTATGCTGAGATTCATCTCAAGGGACTCAACCGTCCCTTTTTTGAGAAAAAGCTGGTGAGCAACATTCGGCGGGCGCTGCTCCCGCTGGAACCCAAGATTGTGCGGGAACAGGGACGGGTGTTTGTCTACGGCCGCGGGGAAGAAGATATGGCAGCAACCGTGGAGAAGCTGACCAAGGTGTTCGGCATCCACTCTCTGTGCGTGACCCGTTGTATCGACAAGGACTGGGAAACCATTGTGCGCCATGCCGCCGCTCTTATGGAAGGCTATCCTCAGGGCACCACATTTAAGGTCTTTGCCCGCCGTGCCGACAAGCGCTTCCCCATGACCAGTGAGGAAATCTGCCGTGAGCTGGGCGGGCGGATGCTGGATTTGTATCCCGGCCTAAAGGTGGATGTCCACAAGCCTCAGGTGCCTTTGACCGTAGAAATCCGTCAGGACCGCTGCTTTGTATACACCCGTGAGATTCCTGCCTGCGGCGGTATGCCCGTGGGCACCAACGGCAAGGCCATGTTGCTTATTTCCGGCGGCATCGACAGCCCCGTAGCCGGGTACATGATTGCCAAGCGGGGGGTATCTCTGGCGGCCATCCACTATTACAGCTATCCCTACACCAGCGAGCGGGCCAGGGACAAGGTCATCGACCTGGCCAAGATCGTTTCCGGTTATGCGGGCCCCATGGATTTGTATCTGGTGCCCTTTACGGAAATCCAGACCACCATCTACGACAAGTGCCCCTCCAGCGAGACCACCGTGCTCATGCGGCGGCTTATGATGAAGATTGCCCAGCTTACCGCCGAGCAGTGCGGCTGTCAGGCACTGATTACGGGGGAAAGCATCGGTCAGGTGGCCAGTCAGACCATCGAGAGCTTGGCCGTAACCAATGACGCCGTATCCATGCCGGTGTTCCGTCCCCTCATCGGCTTTGACAAGGAGGAGATTGTGGAGCGGGCGGAGAAGATCGGCACCTTTGAAACTTCCATCCTGCCCTACGAGGACTGCTGCACCGTGTTTGTGCCTCAGCACCCCGTAACCAAGCCCAAGGTGGACAAGCTCAGAGAGAGCGAAGCACTGGTGGACTTTGCCCCCCTCATCCAAAGAGCCATGGAAAATACGGAAGTATTGCGGATTTCACACAATGTTTCCGATTGACAGGCTCCGGGTGTGGTATACTGAATGAAAAATCTGCTGTAAGGAGGTACTGCACATGAAGACGTTGCTTCGAGCCATCGGATCGCTGGTGGTGGTGATCTGTCTTGCCGCTTTTGTGCTTTTTAAATTAAACGAGAAGGGATTCATTTCCGGCTCCCTTTCCGCATGGGTCACATCCATTACTGCACATGTAATGGGCATTAAGGATGAGACCAAGGACTTTTTGGAGGAGGAGGGCATTACTTTGCCCACGGCTCGCCCTGCCCAGACGGAAGCCCCCGTCAGCGAAGGCCCCGTGCTCACTTCTCCCGAAACCCAAATCAGCCCTGAACCCAATGCCGGCTGACATAATTCCAACAGAAAAAGCACCGCGGACTTTTGAAACCGTGGTGCTTTTTTAGTTTGCAGGGCAAGAACGGAAGGGGGCAAAAGAAGGCGGACAAGGGTCATCCGTTTTCCTTATGAGGAAAGGATGCAAGGGGTCTTTTTCCCGAATCGAATGCTTTTTCCGTGATTTCATGACATAAAGACACAAAAAAACAGAAAAACCAACAATATAATAAGAGAACTTTACGAAAAAGTGTTGAAATTCAGAAGGAAATATGATATATTGAAACCAAGCGAAGCAAGGTATTTGCCTCCAATGATACTTTTGCTTCGCCAGGACAGCGGATGGTACGACGAGCCCCCGCTGTTCGTTTTTTGTGCGGTTTTTATCAGCGCAAAATGGCATCCAACTCCTGCTGGGCTTTTTCCAAGGCTTCGTCGGGGGCCTCTTTGTGGGACAGGGCAGACAGCAGATGCTTGCCCAGAACGGACTCGAATTCCCGCTGGTTGAAGTCCACGTGCATGGGGGAGAGGATGGGCTGACGGATGCCCAGGCGAATGTTGCGGGGCAGTTCGGCCAGCCACGGATAGGTATCCAAAATCTCCTGCTGCTCATAGATACAGCGGCAGGCGCACACGCCTCCCAGCATGACCAGCTTAGGTGCAATGTCTTCTCCCGTGGCCCAGCGGATAAAGTCATAGGCATCTTCCTTCTGGGCACTGTTTTTATGAATGCAAAGGGAGCCGCCGCCCAGCAGCGGGTGGCCGCCGGGAATGGGGGCAAACCCAATCTCCAAGCCCACGTTGGCGCTCTGATTCCGCACAAAGTGGGAGGAGTGGTTGGCAAACAAAATGGCCGTGGCGGTTTGGCCGTTGACAAAGTCCTGGGCAATGCTGCTCCAGCTTTCCACCCGCTTGCTGGCGGTGCAGGTAGCAAAGTCCACATATCCTTCCAGTGCCTGCAGGGCGCCGGGGGTCAGCAGGTTCAGACAGCCGTTGGAACTGTAGCGCAGACCTCCTGCGGCCAGAAGACGGGGCAGATATTCCGCCGTAACGGAGGTGGGGCGGGAAGGCGCCAGACTGGAGCCGTAGCGGATGGGGGAGTCGGGGCGGTGGGCTTTGGAGAAGAAGCGGACGATGCGGTCAAACTCCTCATAGTCGGAAGGCAGTTCCAGAGACTGCCCCGTGGCCTCGTAAAAGGCACGCATCTGCCCGATATCCTCAAAGACGGACTTCTGATAGAACAAAAGCTGTACCGCAATGTCAAAGGGCAGGGCATAGAGCTGACCTCCCACGGCGGAAAACTCCGTTTGCAGGCCGGGCAGAAAGTGATTGAACTGGCTGGCAACCCCGGGGTCAATGGCGTTGAGGGGCGTAAAATACCGAGGGCCGAAGTAGGGCAGGGAGGAGGGATCCAGCCGCACCACGTCATAGACGGAAGCATCCGGGTTGAGCAGGGAGTCAAACACCATGTCCATGTGCCCCGTATGCAGCTCCACCTCCAGCCCGCTCTTTTGACAGAACCGAGGCAGCAGACTCTTCAGCGCATTCATGGTAGGAGTCTCGTGGGCCAAAACCCGCAATGTGCGCTGTTTCTTTACGGCGGGGAACCCGACGGGGCCGCTCTGGGCACTGCAGGCATATTCCCGGGAGACGAGATTTTTCCCCTCCAAATGCCCCAGCAGAGCTTCCACGGCCTCCTTGCCCATGCGCCGATAATTCAAGGAAAAGGTGCTGAAACGGGGATTGCCTTCGGGGCGCAAGGGGGTCAGGGTATAGATGCGGGGAGGAGGCAGGCAGGCCGCCTCAAAGGCCGCTGCCGTCTGCTCTGCCAGAGACTGCTGGGAGCAGAAGACGGCCTCGGGGAGGGGATTTCGCAGCAGGAGCTTTAATACGGAGGAGGACTGCCCGTAGCGCAGGCAGGCATAGATATCCCCCTCTTCCAAAGGCAGTGTCTGCCGCAAGGCGTCCCGAAAAGCTGCCTGATCCAGCAGTTCCAAATCTCCCGTTACGGCGCAGAGCTTCCCCTTTTCGGGCAGACCGTCCAGACGGCAGGCTTCCGCCATCCGCTTTGCTCCCTCCTGCATGGAGAAGGTGAAGGAGGGGAGAGGCTTTTTCTGCTCGGCAGGATGCTCAAGAAACAATACGGGGACTTTTTTGGACAAAGGGGCGGCGTATTCCTTCTTGTGATTGTGCAGGCAGGAAACGGTTAAAATGCCGCACACCTTCAGCGTCAGGGATTCCTCAATGGCACGGCGCTCCAAATAGGGCATGCCGTCGGTGAGGAACAGGCGCAGGGAGTAGTTCTGCGCCTCCGCTTCCCGCAAAATGCCGGTGTACAGATCCGCATAGCGGGGTTCGGCAATGTCAGGCAGCACAACGGACAGAGTTTTGGTGGTGCCCCTGCGCAGAAGACTGGCCTTTTCGTCGATGGAATATCCGAGGGCCCGTGCCGTCTGCTCTACCAGACGTATTTTCTCGTAGCTGACGCCTCCCCGCTTGTTCAGCACGTTGGAAACCGTGCCGTGGGAAACGCCCGCCGCTTTGGCAATATCTTTGATGGTCGGCATAGAAGGCAGCCCTTTCAAAACATAAATCTCTTTTATACAATATACCTCTTTGCAGGCAAGGTGGCAAGCCCCAATTTTTCAAGCACGATGAATTTTGGAACGTTCCAAAAACTTATTGACACGTTCCAAAATCTGCGCTACAATACTGCTGAACAGTATAAAGCGGCCCTGTGGAAGCACGGAGGCCACGGGGGTATCATGACGAAAGAAATTAAAGGGATTCTGCTGGATTTTGACGGCACCAGCCTGCAGCGGGATCAGGTATATCTGTCTTTGAGAAATATGCATGCTCTGAAAAGAGCTATCGATATGGGGATTGAAATCATTCCCTGCACCGGAAGAGTGGAGGACATGTTCCCGCCTCAGATTGAAGCGGAAAAGCGCATTCGCTACTGGGTGACCTCCAACGGCGCCCGGGTTGTGGACAGGCACACGGGAGAAGTGATTTACTCCAGCCTCTTTACTCCTGAGGAAAGCGCCATGCTCTGCCGTCTCTTTGAGGGGCGGAAGATTTATTCCGAAATCGCCGCCGCCGGTAAAATTTACATGGAGACGGAGATTAACGAGCATCTGGAGAAGTACGCAGTGCCCCCTCACCATGTATGGTTCTTTGAAGAGAACCGTCAGGTAGCGGTGGACAAGCCTTCGGAGTTTTTCCTTAAAAACGGCATCGGCATTGAGAAGGTAAACATCTACGGCGTGCCGGAAGAGGAGCAGAAGGCGCTGATTGAAGCCCTTCAAAACACGGGCATTGTGATGATTACCGCCGGAGCGGGAAAAGACATTCAGTTCTTCCCCAAACGCCAGTGCAGAGCAGAGGCCATGGACGCCCTGTTTGCCCGTTTGGGCTTCGGCTTTGAAAGCACCATGAGCCTTGGAGATGCGGACCTGGATAAGGCCATGATTGAAAAGAGCGTCATCGGCGTGGCCATGGGCAATGCTCCCGAGCATGTAAAGCAGGTGGCGGACTATGTAACCGATCCTTTTTACGAGGACGGCGTGGCCAAGGCCATCGAAAAGTTTATTTTGAACTGAGAGGACGCCATGGAAAAGAATCTGTTCCCCGATTACAGTCCCCGCCACGGGTATCTGGTGTGCATCGATTCCGACGGCTGTGCCTTTGACACCATGGAGATTAAGCACAAGGAGTGCTTCTGCCCGGCCACCATTCATGCATGGAACCTGCAGCCTATCTCCAAATATGTGCGGGATGCTTGGGATTTCGGCAATCTATATTCCAAAGCCCGGGGCAGCTCCCGCTTCAATGAACTTTGTTTGATTTTCGACTTGCTCAGCGAAAGAGACGAGGTCAAGGCCTCCGGCTTTACTCTGCCGGATATCTCTTCCTTCCGCCGCTGGGTGGAAACGGCGCCTCTGCTGAATAACGATGCATTGGAAGCTGAGGGCAATCGAACGGGGGATCCCGTGCTGAAGCAGGCTTTAAACTGGTCCCACGAAATGAACGAGCGGGCGGCCTTCATGGTCTACGGCATACCGCCCTTCCCCGGCGTACGGGAGAGTTTAAAGAAGCTGGCCCCCGTTTGCGACATTGCCATCGTCTCCGCCACGCCCAGAGAAGCCCTGGAGCGGGAGTGGGCCGAGCATGACCTTATGCAGTATGTCCACATACTCTGCGCCCAGGAGGACGGCACCAAGAAGGAGTGCATTTCCGCCCTGAAGGGCTTCTATCAGCCTGAAAAGGTGCTGATGATTGGGGATGCGCCCGGGGATTTGAAAGCGGCGCATACCAACGGCGTGCTGTACTATCCCATTCGTCCCGGAGAAGAAATGGCTTCCTGGCAGGAATTTTACGGGGAGGATTTGGACAGGTTCCTGCAGGGAACCTATGCGGGGGAAAGGGAACAGGCCTGCATCCGCCGCTTTGACGAATGCCTGCCCGATACCCCGCCTTGGAAACGGAACTAAGGGATTCGGACAATCCATCTCATGATTTTCTTATGCCGGACAATCGGCATGGAAGATAAAGCAAATCCACAAGGAGGAAACACACATGAAGAAGATCATCGCCATGCTGCTGGCACTGATCATGGTCGTGGCTATGGTTGCCTGCGCAAGCAACGAGCCGAAGCAGGACGACGCCGCCAACACCAACAACGATGCTCAGAACGAAGTCAAGGCTGACGATAACAAGCCCGCCGACGAGCCTGAGAAGAAGGAAGAGGAGCCCGCCGTTGAAGCTGACCCCGACACCAACAAGCTGGTTCTCTACACCTCTGCCGGTGCTTCTGAGTATGAGCTCATCGTTGGTCTGTTCAACGAGAAGTATCCCGACATTGAAGTTGAGATTGTTTCCGGCGGTTCCGGCGAGCTGGCCAGCCGTATCACTGCCGAGAAGGAAGCTCCTTACGGCGACGTCATGATGGGCGGCGGCAACACCACCTACCGCGGCATCGAGGAGTGCCTGGAGGCCTACGAGAGCGTAGAAGCTGCCAACATTTTCCCCGAGTTCATGCCTGAGGATCATCTCTACACTCCCTGCTATATCAACGTAAACGCCATCATCGTCAACAATGCCCTTCTGGCTGAGACCGGCGTTACCGTAGACGGCTGGGAATCCCTGACCAACGAGGCTCTCAAGGGCAACATTTCCTTCGCCAGCCCCGCTGACTCCAGCTCCGCTCTGGAAGTAATCGTCAACATGCTGGCCGCCATGAACGGCACCGGCAACATCGAGGACGGCTGGGCTTTCGTTGAGAAGTTCGTGGCCAACCTGGACGGCAAGTTCGCCTCCGGTTCCTCCGCTGCTTATAAGAACGTTGTCAACGGCGAGTATGCCGTAGGTCTGTGCAACGAGGATAAGGTCATCTCCTACATGAAGGACGGTGCCGACGTATCCGCCGTGTATGCCAAGGAAGGCATCACCCTGCGTACCTCCAACATCGCCCGCATCAAGGGCGGCGCCAATGCCAAGAACGCCAAGCTGTTCATCGACTTCGTGGTTTCCCACGAGTGCCAGACCGCTATGGAAGCCGAGATCAACGTTCGTCCCGTTCGTGGCGACGTGCCCATGACCACCGAAGGCCGTATTGCTACCGCTGACCTCGTTCAGCTTGCATACCCCGAAGTGAAGTCCTCCGACCTGAAGACCAAGTTCCAGGACATCCTCACCACCATCGGCTAAAAAACATTTTGCTTACGGGAGCATCTTTAAGGGATGCTCCCGGGCATTCCATGTATGGGGAGAAAAATTCCCGCCATACATGGGTTGCCGTAACAACCTCAGGAAGGCAGCAACACAAGAAGGAGAGCAACAATGGCAGTATCGATTCATATTAAGAATGTAATGAAAAAGTATGACGACAACATCGTCATACATGACCTTTCCGCAGACATAAAGAGCGGAGAACTTTTCACCCTGCTGGGGCCCTCCGGCTGCGGCAAGACCACCCTGCTGCGCATGATTGCAGGCTTCAACACCGTGGAACACGGCACCATCGCCTTTGACGACAAGATCATCAACAACATCCCCGTGCACAAACGGAACTTCGGTATGGTTTTCCAGAACTACGCCATCTTCCCCAACATGACCGTGTATCGGAACATTGAGTACGGTCTGAAGAATAAGAAGCTGCCCAAGGCGGAGATTGCCAAGCGGGTGGAGGAAATCATGGAAACCGTGCAGATT
>CAZPCH010000034.1:0-8856 GCA_964585055.1 uncultured Christensenella sp.
CGAAGGGTTCGCAAAGCGAACCCGCCGCCCCCTATCTCTCACGCCTCCGTCAGCTTCTCCACTTGAAGAATTTCGTCGCAGGCGTCCAGAAGCGCCTTATCGTGGGTGGACACAATAATAATGGTGTCCTTCTTGATTTTCTGCAAATAGCGGCACAGATTCTCCCGTCCCGCCTTGTCTAAGGCCGAAGTAGGCTCATCCAGCACCAGCAGCTTTGGGTGCTTTAAAAGCGCCCGCACAAGGGACAGCTTCTGTTTTTCGCCCCCGGACAGGTTCCCCGTGTTCTCCTGTATCACCGTGTTTAGCCCGTCAGGCAGTCCCTCCATGCACTCCTTCAGCCCCAGAATGCGGCAGAGGTCTTCGAACTCCTCTTCGTCCACCTCTTTGCCATCCTCCAAGGTCAGATTAAACCGCAGGGTCTCCGGCAAAAGCATGGGCTCCTGCTCCGACACGCCTATATACCTTCTTCGCAGAGTCTCCATGTCCAGTTCCCGAATGGACACCCCGTCATAGGCCACCTCTCCCTCATATTCGTCGATATACAGTCCCAGCAACAGGTTCAACAGCGTCCTCTTCCCAGAGCCGTTTTCCCCCGCAAATGCGTACATCTTCCCCTTTTCAAAGGACGCGCTTCGATCCTTGACCACCGTCTTTTCCCCGTAGCCGAACCTCAGCCCCCGGCACTCCACCTTCTCAATGTCCTCCGGCACCTTTGTTCCGTTGGTCTGGGGCTTTTGAGAGAAAATCTCCTCCAGCCTGTCCAAGGACACACGAATCTCCTCCGTATCTTTGCCCAAGTCGAAAAAGAACTCCGTGGCGGCCATGGAAATAGTAAAGTAGCTTATCAGCACCGTCAACTGCCCCAAGCTCAAGGAGCCCTTCAGCACGGCGGCGCCTCCGGCCAGAAACACGGCGGCGGTGGAAAGGGCCTTTAAAAGAATGTTGGAGCCCGTAAAGCCGTGGCCCACCAGATTTTCGTGCATGTCCGCCTGCAAAGTCGCCTTGGCGGCGGCGGAAAGCCGATGAATAAAGGTGTCGGCAATGCCCTGCATCTGGATAAAGGCCGCATTTTGAATCTGCTCCCCCTCCTTGGCGAAGTATTGGGATACGGCTTCCTGGGTTTTCATGCCGGCTCTGTACACAGGCTTCTTAAAAAGGAAATACAGCCCTGCATACACGCCGTTCAGCCCCGCCATGGCTATGCCCAGCCCCCAACTGCATCTGAAAAGCACAATCAAAGGCACCAGCCATTGGAGTCCGTTGATAATGACCCGCTGGGCAATGTTGGCGCAGTACATAGAGATGTTGTGGCTGTCCCAGTTAATCTGCTGGGTCAAATATTCCGTGTCCTTTTGGGAGACGTAGCTAAGAGAGGTTTTCTGTATGCGGGACACGGCGCTCTCCGTCATCCGTGCCCCCATGCCGATCTGCAGCATGCTGTAAAGCTGCTTATTCACATAGGAAAGGACAAACTCCCCTGCGCCCAGCCCCAAAAAGAGCAGGGCATAGCCAATGAGAGCGGACATATCCCCGCCCCTTCCAAGGCATCCAAAAACAGCCCCGTTACATAGGGACCAAGCAGCGAGACGGCGCCCAGTGCCAGTCCCCCAAGGGCAAACAAAACCAACTTGCCCGCAAACTGCTTTAAAAACGGCCAACTGCGCTTATAGATGGTAAACATATGCAATTCTCCTCATTTGTTGAAAGTAGGAATAGGGTGACAAGACTCCCTGCACTTTCCAAATGAGTGCAGGGCGGGTTACTTCCGCTTCATAGGGATATCCTCCTATAGGTTCTGCTGTTTTTACTATATCATAGGGCCCCGGCTTCCGCAAGAGGACAAAAGAAAAAGCCCCCAGAGTTCGGGAAATTCCCTTCTCTGCGGGCATAAAGCACCCCTTTTACCACAGGGGATAGAAATGAAGGAAGAGGACGGTGAAGGGGAGGACGAAGAGGGCGCTGTCGAACCTGTCCAGCAGGCCTCCGTGGCCGGGGAGCAGGCGGCCGTAGTCCTTAATGCCTGCCCGCCGCTTGAGGAGAGAGAAGGTCAGATCCCCCACCTGCCCCAAGTGGGCGGCGATGTAGCCATAGACGGACAGGCGGGACACATACACGGGGGTGCCGGAGATTCCCTGCACCAAAAAGCCCAACAGCCAAAGAACCACTGTGCAGGCCAAAGTGCCGCACAGGCTTCCCTCCTTGGTTTTGTGAGGGCTAATCTGTGGGGCAAGGGGCTTTTTCCCAAAGGCACGGCCGCCGAAATAGGCCATGGCGTCGGTGAGGACGCAGGCGGCGAAGGGGAGCAGGATGGTAAAGGGGCTGTCCTTCAAAGCGGGCAGGCAGGAAAAGCTCCCGGCAATGCACAGGCTCCCCAGCAGTCCCAGAAAATAGGGGGGACGAACAAAGGGCCGGGTGCGGTTTTGGAACAGAACCAGCAGGCTGGCCAACAGCACCCCGCCGAAGGCCGCTCCCAGCAAAAGCAAGTGCTTTTTTACGGAAATCAGGGGCAAAACCGCCCCCGCCGCCCCGGAGACGGCGAAAATGCCCCATCCCCAGGGGCCTTTTTTCAACAGCCCCAAGGCACGGAGAAACTCAAAGCAGCCAAGCAGGGTCAACAGGGTGCTGAAGCCCTCCATGACCCCCGGCACGGCTCTGACCCAGAAGACCCCCAGCAAAAGGACGGTAAGCAGGGCCCCCGTGCGTATGCGCAGGGTCAAATCCTTTGGTTCTTTTGTCCTTCGTTCCATATCTTTCTCCTGTTTATTCCCTCCGTTAAACCTCAATTTGTTCGGTGACGGTTTGCACCGGTTCACAGGGAGGCGCAAGGCGCCAATGCTCTCTCCCTTCTTCGAAAGGCCGGGTGGCGGCCGTTATCCGCCACGAAGGCTAAGGCATAGACCAACGCCCCGGCGCTCTCCGCCATCATATCCTCCATGGTGTCAATGAGGCCGATGTCCAGATATCCGTCCCAGCCCATGTCCACGCCGTTGATCTCCACCTTGGTGATGTTGACCATCGTGCCCGTTTCCCCCACCTCCGGAGACAGCTCATAGGAGGTTATGGAGGGCAGGTAGGTATCCTGCTGGGAATCCATCCCGAAGATTCTGTCGCACCCGTACTCGCAAAACTCCCAAGCCGCCGCGGCCGCCATGGAGAAGCACAGGGCAAAGAGCCCCCGCACCAGAATCATCTGCCGGCAGTCCTCCTTTAAAAGCACCACCAAATAGCACCCCAGCAAAGCAAAGACAATGCCCCCCAGAAAGTGCAGAAGGGTATCCCACCAGAACACATGGAAGTAGAAATGGAAATTTGTCCCCAGCATGGGCCCCAAGGCGTAGAGCAGGGAAAAGATATACATCCACCCGCTCATAACTAAGCCCCACCTTACCTCCAGAAGGACGGGGATGGCCGTCAGCGCCATGGTGACCAGACTCATAAGAATCTCCTGCACCTTTTGCCGCAGAATGGCCCGCACCAGGGTATACAGGCAAAAGAGCAATGCGGCAAATAAAAGCACCCATTTCCAAAGGGGAACGGAGAAAGCTGTCCTCTTCTCTTGCTTTTTCATTACGCTTTCTCCGGGAAGAAGGCCTCGTACTCCCTTACGTTGGACACGGTCTCCCCGTCAATCTGCAGCGGCGTGGGGCGGTCAAACTCCACCTTTATGTGGCTGCCCGTGAGCACCTGCACCATCTCCGTATGCTTTACATGCTCCCCCTTAAAGATGGAGGGGAACACCGCCAGAGTTTTCAGCTTGCCATAGCCGTGATAGAGCATAAGGGACAGCTCCTTCTTTATATGGCTGCCCGTGAGCACCTGCACCATCTCCGTATGCTTTACATGCTCCCCCTTAAAGATGGAGGGGAACACCGCCAGAGTTTTCAGCTTGCCATAGCCGTGATAGAGCATAAGGGACAGCTCCTTTTTCACGGCGAAGCGGTCCTGTGCGGGGGTGGGCATCATGCCGCCGCCGTAGTACCGTCCCAGCATGGTGGGGGCCAGCCAGACCTTGTCCATTTCCAGCCGCTGTCCGTCCACGGTAATCACCGCCTTGGTGGGGTGATAATGGAACAGCAGTCCCTGTATGGCGATGGCGGTGTAGTTGACGGGCTTGTCGCTCTTTTCCCGCAGTTCGTCCCCCCGCTCACAGCAGTAGCCGTCAATGCCGTAGCCGATGCCGTTGATAAAATACTCCTGCCGCCCCTGCACCGAAATGACGGGCAGGTTCTTAAAGTACGGCGTCAGCAAAAAGGGGCCGTCCTCTCTTTTCATGCCCGTGTCCCGCAAAAAGTCGTTGCCGCTGCCGCAGGCATAGTAAAGAAGGTTCTCCGGTCTCTCAAGCTCTGCGGTTTTGTTGACGAAGCGGTTCAAGGTCCCATCTCCCCCGCAGAGAATGAGCCCCTCCCCCTCCTGCAAAGAAGCAAAGAGGGCGCCGTAGTCCTCTATGGCAATCATGTTCAAAAAGCGCAGTTCGCAGTTCTGCAGGGTCTTCTCCAGCTCCCGTGCCTGTGCTTCTCCCCGTCCGTTCCCCGCCAGGGGGTTATATAAAACGCAGTATTTTTTCATGTTTCCCTCCCAAAATTGGTTTTTATACATTTAATTGCAAGTCCGTCTTCTCCCACGGGCACCCCTCTGCACTGCGGCCGAAGTGGCCGTAGCAGGACAAGGGGGCAAACACCGGCCGATTCAGCCCCAGCCGCTCCATCAGGCAGGCGGGGCGCAAGTCCACCTGCTTTTCTATGGCTCTTGCCAAGTCCCCTTCGGGCACCTTTCCCGTGCCGAAGGTGCTGACCCCCAGAGACAAAGGCTCCGCCAGCCCCACGGCATAGCTTAAGCGCACCTCGCACCGCTCCGCCAGGCCTTTGCTGACGATGTTTTTGGCCAGATACCTTGCGGCATAAGCGCCGAACCTGTCCACCTTGGAGCCGTCCTTCCCGGAAATGGCGCCGCCGCCCCAGCGGGCATAGCCCCCGTAGGTATCGGAGGACAGCTTCCGCCCGGTCAGACCCCCGGAAGCCAGGGTGCCGCCTACGGCAAAGCGCCCCGTGGGGTTGATAAAGTACTGGGTCTTTTTGTCCGCCATACCCTTGGGCAGGGCCGGGCGAATGACCTTCTCCAGCACCTCCTGCCGCAGTTTCTCCACGGCTTCCTCCCGCTTATGCTGTACGGACAGCACCACGGCGGCAATGCGGGATGGGACTCCGTTTTCATATTCCACGGTAATCTGGGACTTTCCGTCCAAAAAAAGCTGAGGAAACAGTCCCTTTTCCTTTCCCTGCTCCACCCGCCTTGCAAGCACTCTGGCCGCCTCAATGGGCAGGGGCATAAGACTTTCCGTCTCCCGACAGGCAAAGCCGAAGGCCGTCCCCTGACTGCCTGCCCCCTGATCCTGCTGTTCCGCTTCCCTGCGGCGGTCCATGCCCCGCAGAACGTCGGGGGACAGAGCGTGCAAGTCTACCTGCACACGGCAGTCTTCTGCCCCAAGTCCGCTTTCCTCCTCCGTATATCCTGCACGGCGGAGCACCTTGCGGGCAATGCCCTCACAGTCCGCCCGTGCCTTGCTTTCTATTTCGCCGAAAATGTGCACCATCTTTTCCGTTACGGACACCTCCACGGAGGCGCGGGAGTGGGGGTCCTCCTGCAAAAGCGCATCCAAAATTCCGTCTGCAATCTGGTCGCAGAGCTTGTCCGGCTGTCCCAACAGAGGGGCATACGAGGTAAAATAGCTTTTTTCCATACTTTTCTTCCGCTTTTCTCCCGCCTTTTTGCCGTTTGCGGGTACTTTATGAGTATAGTAAACCATCCCGCCTTTTTCCACGGGGAATAAAAAGGATTCCCCCCAATTGGGAGGAATCCCCGAAACTAAGCAAATTAGGACACTTCCTGTTTTTTGTGAGAAAATACTATTTCTTCTCCCCGCACTCCATGTCGATGGTCATGCGCACAAAATTCTCCAAATGATCCCCGATGCGGTCCACATGGCGGTCGATGTCCCCCTCCATGCGGTTCCACAAAAACTGGGTGAAAAAGCCCAGAATCACATAGCGGCAGGAGAAGGTCACCTCCCACATGGTCTCCTCGGACAGCTTCCGCTCCCCTGCGTATTCCCGTATCTTCTTTACAGCGGCATCGTCGCTCATGGAAAAGACGTAGCGCATGAGCCTGTCTCTGGACAGGCAGTCGAAAATGTTGTAAATCAGGGTCTTATTTTCTTGGCACGCCCGCAAAAAAGCCTTTACCGCCTCCCGCCAGTTGTCGGCATGCTCCTTGGCAATGCCCCCCAGCCGATCTGCCATCCATACATCCAGCAGTTCGTAAATGTCCCTGTAGTGGTAGTAGAAGGTGTTGGAGCTGATTTCACAGCGCTTTACCAGAGCGGACACGGTGATTTTGTCGAAGGGCATCTCCCCCAGCATCTCCTGAAACGTCCGCAGAATCGCCTTCTTGGTGTGTATGGCCATACTCGTCTCGCTTTCAAAAATCTTGTTGCTTATTGTACCATATTTTAGGGCATTTTAAAAAATAATTTCTGATTTTCACAATCTTTTTCCTTTTCTCCTCCTAAAAAGAAGCAGAACCCCCTTCCCTAAAGCCAAAAGAAGAGCGCAAAGGAGCAAAAGCCCCAAATATGCGGCGGCCCCCGCCAGCAAGGTCAACGGCAGGGTCATTTTGTCTATGGGCAAAAGGCCGTACACATACCGCCCCGTCCAAAAGGAGCGGAGCCAGTCAAAAATCAAATAGGCCATACAGAATAGGGGTGCGATTAAGCACTGCTTCCAAGAGCCCTTCGCCGCCTCGCCCCACAAAATAAACCACAGCACCGCCCCCGCAGGGTTGATCACGTGCAAAAAGGCCATGCCGCCCCGAAGGCCAAAGGCCTTGTAGCCGCTGAGGGTGCAACCGACGGTAATCAGCACCACGGTTAGCAAAGCCGTGATTACGGGGAACTGCACCCAAGAGGGCAGCCTTCTTTTATTAAAAAGCCGCAGAAGGCCGTCCCCCAAAAGCACCGCCGCCCCTGCCATGTTGGACAAAAAGGTCATCTCATACATGTGCGCGGGGCGGGGAAGATAGTGCTGAAGCACGGTACTCAAAAGCACCGCTCCCAAAAGAAGCTCCGCCCCCAGACCGATTTTTTCGTGCGCCTTATCCCTCATTAAAACTCCTAAAATAAGCAGACCGCCCCGAAGGCCATGGCAGGCTTCTTCGGGGCGCAGGTATTATATTAAGAAAGACTCACCTTCATCCTTGCGCTTCCTCAAGGTTGGGAGCTTGGTTCTTCATGTTCACCGCCTTCAGGGGGTGGCGCAAATAGTAAATCACCATAGCGGTGCAGCACACAATCCACCCGGCGGGATACCCGAAGGCAATGGGCATGACGGTGTTGGAGATGTAGTTGGCCATGATGTACAGGTAAATCTGGCGGAAGACCACATAGCTTCCCAGCATGATATACATGGGCGCCTTGCTGTTGCCGCTGCCTCTCAAGGCGCCGGACATAACCTGATTTACGCACATGCACGCATAGAAGGGGGTCAGCATGGTCAAGAAGGAGGCGCCGTAGGCAATGACCTCAGGCTTGGGGTTGAAAAAGCCCACCAGAGGCTCTGCAAAGATGACGGAGGGAGCCCCCAGCAGTATCGCCGTCCCAAAGGCCAGAATCAGACCCGTAAGCATACCCTGCCGTGCCCGCTTTTCCTGTCCCGCACCCAGATTCTGCCCCACAAAGGTGGTGGTGGCCAAACCTATGGACTTGGCGGGCAGTACCAGAAGCTGGTCAATCTTGTTGTAGGCCGTCCAGCCGGACATGACGTCCGCCTTAAAGTAGTTGATGTAGGACTGGACGAAGACGTTGGAGAAGGAGGTAACGGCCATCTGGATGGCGGCGGGCAGTCCCACCCGCAGAATCCGCCCCAGCACATCCATGTGGATGGCCAGCTTTTTGAAGTGGAAGCGGACGCAGGACTTGGTGCGCATAAGGGCGATGAGCACCACGGCGGCGGAGACAAACTGGGCGAGGATGGTAGCCCAGGCCACCCCGGCCACCCCCATGTCCAGGCCGATGACGAAGTAAAGATCCAGCCCCGTATTCAGCACGGCGCACACCAGCAAGGCAAGGAAGGGCAAAACAGAATTGCCTACGGCCTGCAGAATGCTGGAGCAGATGTTATAGAGCATGAGTCCGAAGACGCCCCCAAAGTAAATGGTCAAGTAGGTGGCCGCTTCAGGCACGACCTCCTCGGGGGTCTGCATGAAGGTGAGCATGTAGGGCGTCAGTATAAGCCCCAGCACGGTAATCAGCACCCCCATGATGACGGTCAAAAGCAGGGCGGTGTGGACGGTCTTTTCTACCTGCTCCTTCTGCCCCGCCCCGAAGTACTGGGAGACAATGACCCCCGCTCCGTTGCTAAGACCCATGAAAAAGCCGATGAGCATGAACGTAATGGGCCCCACGGAGCCGACGGCGGAAAAGGCCTCGTTGCTGACGAAGTTTCCCACCACCCAGGTGTCCACCATGTTGTAAAGCTGTTGAAAGATGTTTCCCGCCAGCAGCGGCAGCATGAAGCGGAGCAAATGCCCGTACACACTGCCCTTGGTCATGTCTATTTCGGTCTTACCCCTGCGCTCTTTCAATTTTTCCTTCCGCATACCTCTATGCCCCCAATATATCTAATGCCTACAGTATACCACATTTTCCGCCCTCTGGGGAGAAAAAAAACAAAAAGCGCCACGGCGGGCGCGGAAATTTTGATGCTGCGTGGCTTTTATTTGCGCTTTGCGCAAGTGAAATCGCCTGTGGCGGTGAAATATGGCTTTGCCATGTGAAATATTGCTGCGCAATGTGAAATCCATCCT
>CAZPCH010000035.1:0-8848 GCA_964585055.1 uncultured Christensenella sp.
GTTGCTGTCCAGGGTCAAGGTGCGGTAGACCAGGTTGGGGGCGTAAAAGGAAGCAAAAAATAAAAAGATGTTCATTGAGCTTTTTCGTTCTTGAAGTAAAATAAGATGTTAAAACTGCATGTTTGACAAATTCATTCGAAGAAGGGAAACAAAGCCATGGAAAAGAAGTCAAAGAAGCCAAAGAAGAAGCTCAGCAAAAAGAAAATGATTCTATACATTGTTCTGGCCGTTATCGTTTTTTTCTCCATTCAGGCACCGCTGACCATTGCCATTTCCAACGGAAAATTTGCCGCCGGCAATAAGGATGCGTACAGTCTGGACAATACCCCTGCTCTGGACAACAGCCCTCTTGCGGGAAAGACCATCATCTTTCTTGGCAGTTCCGTGACTTACGGCTCCGCTTCCGGCGGAGCATCCTTTGTGGAATATATGGAAAAGCGGGACGGCATTCACCCCGTAAAGGAAGCGGTCAGCGGCACCACTTTGGTGGACGAAACCGTTTGGGGCAAGGCCTCCTACATCGCCAGAATGAAGACCATCGACACTTCCATTGAGGCCGATGCCTTTGTCTGCCAGCTTTCCACCAACGATGCCACCATGAAAAAGCCTTTGGGTACGGTATCCGACAGCTTTGCCATGGAGGATTTTGACACCCAGACAATAGCCGGCGCCATTGAGTATGTCATTGCCTACGCCAAAGCGACCTGGGACTGCCCCGTAATCTTCTATACCGGCACCCGGTATGACAATGCGCACTATGCCCAGATGGTGGAACTGCTCCTGAAGATTCAGGAAAAGTGGGACATCGGCGTAATCGATTTGTGGAACGATGAAAAAATGAACGCCGTCTCGGCAGAAGCGTATAAGCTGTACATGGTCAACGGCATCCATCCCTCCAAAGCGGGCTATCGGGACTGGTGGACTCCTGCCTTTGAAGGGTACTTGACGGAGTATCTGAGCAAATAAAACAGAACACGCGCTCCCCGGCTTGGCCGGGGATTTTTTATGGAGACGGAATCCCTTGCCTTCGTCCGTCAAAAAAATATATTATTTTGCGAAAACCCATTGAAATCTGCAAAAACCGGTGATAAAATTACCCGAAAACTTGAATGAAAGGTGAAAATCATGAGCCATATTCACGAATATCTCATGCCGGATTACTTCCCCGACTTTCATTGTAAAATGGGCGCCTGCCGCAACGCCTGCTGTGAAGGCTGGCCGATTTCTTTTTCTTTGACGGATTACTTTCGGCTTCTCAGCGTGGACTGTTCCCCTGAGCTGAGAAGGAAGATTGACTGCGCCATGCACATTGCCGACCATCCCTCTCCCGAGGCCTATGCCCAGATTTCGCCCCGCTATGACGGTCAGTGCCCCATGCGCTTGGAGGACGGCCGCTGCGCCATGCACAGCGAGCTGGGGGACAAAGCCCTTGCCGCCGTATGCCGCCTGTACCCCAGAGGGGTGCGCACAGGGGAGGTGCACGAGTGCTCCTGCGCCAATAGCTGTGAGGCCGTCATCGAGATGCTGTTTTCCCACCAGGAGCCTCTGCGCTTTTTGTCAAAACCCATTGAGTTTCAGGTTTCCGAAGCCCCGCCGCGGCAGTTTTGCTTTGAAAACGCAGGGCGGGAGCAGGAGATTCGCCTGTGGTTTATCTCCAAGGTGCAAAGTAGAAACTTCCCCTTGCCCAGAAGGCTCGTTTTGCTGGGCGAGGCGGTGGAGCGAATGGATGCGGCTCTAATGCAGGGCGATTATAAGCGGGTGGAAGCGCTGCTTTCGGGCAAAGAAGCCTTGGGCGTTCCCGATACCATCGAAGCCGCCCCGGAGCATCTGCGCTTTGGATTAAAGGTTGCAGGGCAAATGCTGGAAATTTTGGACGAGCGCAGCGTCAGCATTCGGGACTACGGCCGCAAGGCCCTTGCCTACTTTGGACGAGGGGAGGGGGCGTATGAAAAGTATGTGACCGCTGCCGCCCGCTTTGCCTCCCTCATGCCCCGCTGGGAGAACTGGTTTGAAAACATGCTGGTCAACCATATGTTCTTTGTCCAATTCCCCTTTCAGGATCGGCCGGTGAATCTGGCAGACGAGTTTGTCGCTTTGTGCGCCGTGTACATTCTCCTGCGCTTCCTCTGCATCGGCACCGTGGGAGAGGAGACAAAGGAAGCGGATGTTATGGACGTAGCCGCCGCCGCCTTCCGCCTCATCGACCATACGGAGTTTGACAGATACTCGGCTCCCATCTTAAAGGAGCTGGGGTGCACCGACAAGTCACAGATGCTGCGGGTGCTGTGCCTGTAGTAAAGGATATAACAAACGGCCGGTTCCCTTTTTGCGGGAATCGGCCGTGCATTTACTCTGAATATTTGTTTTTCCAGTTGGGTTGAAGCACTCCGTCGGCGGTAATACTGCATAGGTTCAGAACAAGCTGCGCCACCTCTTCGGGGCTTTCTTTCATGCCGTTTCTAATCCAAAGAGCCAATATGGCCCCTGAACCATGGGATAAGAAGGCAAAGAGCATCTCCTTTTCCTCTTTGGACAGGGCGTGCAAGTTGTTGGACAGCAGGGGGAACCCCTTCTCATAGCAAACCATAAAGGTCTTGGTCATCAGATTGGAATCCCCGTTGTCCCCGCCCAAGGCCATAAATCGAGCATAGTTTTCCCGGGTGTAATACATCATCTTCACAAGAAAATCCCGCAGCTTTAAGTTCTCCGCATCGAAAAAGGAACGAATCCGATCAAAGAGATTCTCTTCCATCTTTTCCAGCAGATCCGCTACGTCCAGATAATGCTTATAGAAGGTGGCTCGGTTGATTTGCGCCCGCTGGCAAAGCTCCGTCACCGTGATTTTGCCCGCCGGCTTTTCCGCAAGCAGTTCCAGAAAGCTCTGCTCAATCATCATGCGGGTGTAGCGTACCCGGTTGTCAATTCCGTTCATGGTGCATCCTCCGTCAACAGATTCTTGCCTTTTGTTGTCTATGTTTCAAACCGAAAAGGATTGGCGGTTGAGAATTCCGCACAGGTTCAGTATAATGAAAATACAAAAGTTGTCAACGGGTGTTGTTGAAATTTCGCAAAGTTTATTTTCGGAGGCGGCGATGAAAAAGTTTTTTACAGGGGACATGCTAAACTCAAGAATTCGCAGCCCTCGGGTGCAAAAAAGCGAGAAAATACTGGGCTACTTTGTGGGCCCCTGTTTGGTTTACATGGTTTATTCCGCCTTGGCGGGCACATATTTGACCCAGTTTTATACGGATGTGCTGGGGCTTGCAGGGGGCTTTCTCACCATGATGCCCCTGCTGTCCAAGATTCTCAGCAGTTTGACGGGGCTTCTCATCGGCCGCATGATTGACCGCACCCGCACCAAGCAGGGAAAGGCGCGGCCGTGGATTTTGGCTTCGGGCCTCATGCTGACCATCTGCGGCGTGCTCCTTTACGCCGTGCCCAAAGCCTCTCAGGGGGTTCGGATTGCTTGGGTGGTGATCAGCTATAACCTATTCTTCGGACTGGCCTTCTCAGTCTATTCTTTAAGCCATTCCCTGATGGTGCCCCTATCCACCAGAGACGTAAAGCAGAGGGATACGCTGGCCATGCTCACTTCCACAGGCACCTCCATGATTCCCGGCATGCTCTCCACCATTATCATGCCCGTATTGGTCAGCAAAATCGGCGTGGGGGCAGAGGCACAGGGACACTGGATTACGCTCATGGGTCTCTTGTCCGTGCTGGCCATTCCGGCGGTTTTGGTGGAGTATTACTTTACCTTGGAGCGGGTCACGGCGGAAACCGAAGCCCACAAACAGCAGACCGCCTCCTTTAAACAGCAGATTCACGCCTGCCTGAAAGATAAATACTGGCTTATGGTCATCGCCCTCACGCTGGTGCTGAACCTGTGCAACAGCTTTTCCACCAGCAGTATGCTTTATTATTGCAACTGGGTGCTGGGCAGTTCCGTAGAGTCGGGGGCGGGGAAGCAGATTCTGGTGAACATGATTGGGCAGGCACCCCTGGGGTACGGCGTGTTTTTGCTCTGGCCGCTGGTAAAAAAGTTCGGCAAGCGCCGTGTGGCCATGGTGGGCTTTTCTCTGGCGGCGGCGGGCAGTCTGCTGGCGCTCCTCCAGTCCGACAATTTAATCATGGTGCTGATCTGTTTGTTTATAAAGTCCATGGGCGCCATTCCCACCTACATCATGGCTTCGTTGCTGGCGGAGGCCTTGGATCATGTGGAGTGGAAGCAAGGCTTTCGGGCAGACGGGTTCTCCGCTTCCGTCAACAGCATGGTGCAGACCATTGCCTTGGGCATTGCCCAAACGGTACTGCTGGCGGGCATCCACGGCTTTGGCTATATTGTGCCGGAGACCGCCGCCCAGACCATTCTCCAGCCGGAGGCAGTCCGCAATTTCTTCAGCTGGTGCTTTGTGGGCATGCCCATGCTGGGCTACGGCATAGGGGCCGTGCTTATGTTCTTTTATAAAATCGAAGGGAAAATGCCGGAGATTACCCGGGAGATTGCCCGAAAAAACGAGGAGAAGAACGGGGAAGCCTAATGCATCTTTAAGAAAAGAGGAAGGCATAGAAAGCCGCTGCTTTCTGCCTTCCTCTTTATATGTCCGCTTTTAGGACAGCATATCCTTCATGGGTGCACTGCGAAGGAGACCCTGCAGGACGTGTATGGCGCATTTTTGTATATCCCCTAAGGGCAGCCACGCCCCTCGGTCTATGCCCCGATAGATGACTTTGCGGGTTCCGTCTGCCTGCTTCTCAACGGAGGCAATGCCCTTTTTCACGGCTTCCTCCGTTAAGGGAGAGAGGGACTTTTCCGGGGCTACCGTCACTTCCACAATATCGGTGCCCTTGGGGTCGGGGACAAAGCTGTTCCAGTCCTCCTGCACGGTCTTAAAGAACCCGCCGTAGGCCGTGGTCACCGTGCGGTGAATGCCGCCGTCCTCGTCAAAGACAGGGGCTTTGCCCGTGTAGGCCGCCATGAGGATGTCCGTAGAATAGCCGCCCATGATGATGTCGTTTCCTGCGTGGAAATCGTAGGGCTTTTCGCTTTGAGAATCCCAATCCGTCATAACAAAGCCGTCAAAGCCCCATTCTCCCCGCAGAACATCCGTCAATAAGTCGTAGCGGCTGGAGGTGTGTATGCCGTTTAAACAGTTGTAGCTGCTCATGACGGTCATGGGGCGGGCTTCCCGCACGCAGATTTCAAATCCCTTCAGATAGATTTCCCGCAGAGCCCGCTCGGATACACGGCTGTCGGAGGTAATCCTGTCCGTCTCCTGATTGTTGCAGGCAAAGTGCTTTAGGGCCACTCCATAGCCGGGATGGTTATGCTGAAGCCCCTTGGTGAAGGCCGCCGCCGTCTTTCCCGTAAGGAGGGGATCCTCCGCATAATACTCAAAGTTCCGTCCGCACAAGGGATCCCGATGAATGTTCATGCCCGGCCCCAAGGCAATGTGCACGTGGTACTTTTCCAGCTCCCTGCCGTAGCAGTCTCCGATGCGGGCGGCGGCTGAAACGTCCCAGGTTTGCGCCAGCACCATGCCCACGGGGAAAGCCGTGCAGTTGGAGCCCATCAGATGCAGGCCTGCGGGGCCGTCGCACATGGCAAGAGCAGGGATGCCCAAGGTCTTGGTGTACTGCGCAGTGGTTTTTCCCGATGCCGCCAAGGCGATGGGGTTGCTGTACTTCTTTCCCTTCACTCGGTTGGAAACAGGATGCTTGGTTTCCTTTCCCGTGCCGGTGACAATGCGCAAGAGGGTCTCTTCATCTAAAGAAGCAACAAACTCCTCCAATGTCACCTTTCCCTCCCAAACATCGGGGAGGGTAGCTTCGGGGCAGGCACGCACCATTTCCACCCGCTCCTCTAAATCAAAGGGGAAGCGGTAGCTTCTTTTTGGAATGGAGTACGCCTTGCCCTGAGGGACATAGGTCACGACCTCCCTCTTTATCGTGCTAACGTTGCGGATTGTAGGGCATTCGGCCCCATACAGGGGAAGAACCGGCACCTCTGCCGTTACGGATACAGGGCAGGGCGGCGGAGTGAGGCGGGGGAAGGGCTCTTGGGGCTGAAGCCGGTTGGACACTTGGCGCACCACGGCTTCTTGATCTAAGCGCAGCAGGGCAACCGGGCGGGTGGAGCGGCTGTGCTCCCCTATGCGAAGAACATAGGCCCCTGCTTCCATAACCCATGCGGCGGAGGCTTCGTCGTAGGAGGCCAGGGTTTCCGTGAGGAAGGAGAGGGTAATCTCCTCGGAGGCCTTGGGGGCAAGGAGGCTTGTCTTTGCAAAGGCCTTCAGCTCCTGATAGGGCTTGCAGAGCTTTCCTGCAGGGGCGGAGGCGTAAAGCTGTACCACCTGCCTTCCGGGCAAAGTCCCTGTATTGCGCACGGAAACCGTAAGGGAGACCTGCTTCCAGTCGGCGGTGACCTTGGTCGTCTGCATGTCAAAATTCGTGTAGCTTAGTCCAAAACCGAAGGGGTATTCTACATCCAGCCCCAAGGTGTCAAAATAGCGGTAGCCAACGAAGATGTCCTCCGTATAGGTTTCATAGGCCGTAATGCCGTCGTTGGCGGAAAAGGTCTTGGCGGCGGGATACTCCCCATAGGATTTTGCCCAGGTGTCCGTCAAACGGCCGGAGGGATTGACCTTCCCCGTGAGTATGTCCGCTAAAGCATGGCCGCTTTCCATGCCGGCCTGTCCCATAAGCACGATGGCGGACACGCCGGGGATGCTGTTTAGCTTGGAGGCATCTATGACGCAGGTGTTCAGCACCACCACGGTATTTTGAAAGTGTGCGGCAAGGGTACCAAGATTCTCCTCTTCCCGCTGGGAGAGATAGTAGTCCCCTTGTTCCGCCTTGCGGTCAAAATTCTCCCCCGTGTTGCGGCGGATGACATAGACGGCTGTAGAGGCAGAATCGGCTTGGGCAAGATCCTCCGAGGTGATGGGCGGCTCCACGGCCTCGGGGGTAAGACCGCTCCAGCGCTTATCGATAAAGGACAGCTTCTTCTGATTATTCCCCTTTGCTTTTTGAGCTTTTTCATACTTTTTCAGCCAAGTGCGGCTGGTAATCTCCAGCCCTGCATCCTCCAGCCCTTTCAGCACGGTGACTTTGTAGGGACTAAAGGCATATCCGCTGCCTGTGCCGCAGACGATGGTATCCACGGCGCCTACGCCGAAGAGAGCCAATCGTTTCTCTTTCAGAGGAAGACAGCCGTTGTTTTTCAACAGCACCATGCCGTCGGCGGCTACTTGGCGGGCGCACAGAGCCGTTTCGGGGAAGGGAATGGTTCCAAGCTGCTTGCCGGTGAGTATGTAGTAACCTTCTTTTATCATAAAGCACCTCCTGAATTTTCTTTATCATAATAAGCAAGGGGGAAAATTGTCCACGGACATAAAAAGATACTTGATGCGATATACGGACACGGTGTATACTTATAGGACAAAGCGTTAAAATTGTAAGGAGGCGTACCGTGAACAACAGCGTGCAGTTTCAGCGTACGGACAGAGCCATTATGGATGCCCTCATTCGCTTGCTTCGAATCAAGTCCTTTGATGAGATTACGGTGCAGAACATACTGGACGAGACCCCCGTGACCCGTGCCACCTTTTATGTGCATTACCACGACAAGTTCGAGGTCGCCGAGCGCATGCAGGATATGTATCTGGAACTGCTCCAAAAAATCCCTTCGGAAATGGCAGGGGTAAATCGGGGCAAATATCCTGCCATCATTCGGGAAAGCATGGCCCAGTATCGGGATATTATGGAGGCTCTGCTGAAAATCCGCACGGATCGGGTGGACATACGGGCGCTTACGGCCAAGATGCACAAAAAGAAGTATCTGGAAAAAGCTGCCGGTCCCTATGCAGAGGCGGAGGCGGAGATCTATGCCCAGACCATGACGGCCTTTCATCTGTCCTGCTGGAGCGGGAATGAAGGGGTGCTGAAGGATGCGGACTACTATGATAAGGTGATGGTCTCCGTGTTCCTGCACATTTTAAGGAAGGAGCAGGATACCGTCTTGCGCAAGGCCATCTTTGACCGCCTTCCCTCTCAGGACAGCGGCGAAGGACGCTGAATTACAAAACAGAACTCGGCCGTCCCTTTCGGGGCGGTTTTTTTATATAAAGAAAAGGGGCTCCGAAGAGCCCCAAAGAGGTGTCATTAGACCGCTTACTTAAACAGGGTGAAGCGGGAGAAGACCACGGCCAGGGTGTTGGCAACGGTGGACATGGTCTTGATGAAGATGTCCAGAGCTACGCCCACCACGTCTTTACGGGTGTCGCCTACGGTGTCGCCGGTAACGGCGGCCTTATGGGCAGCGGAGCCCTTGCCGTGGCCGGGGATGGAGCCGCTTTCGATATACTTCTTGGCATTGTCGAAAGCACCGCCGGAGTTGCCCATGAAGATGGCACGGGGGATGGCCACGATGGTGGCGCCGATGAGGATGCCGCCTACGAACTGCACGCCGAAGAGGAAGCCGCCGATGATGGGAATCATCAGAGCCAGCACGGAGGGCAGAAGCATGGTCTTGAGGGCCTGCTTGGCGGCCATCTCAATGAGCTTGTTGTAGTCGGGCTTCACAGTGCCTTCCAGTACGCCGGGGATGGAGAGCTGCTTGTCGCCCTCGTCCGCCATGCGCTTGGCAGACTCGATGGTGTTGTCCGTCAGCAGAGCAGAGAAGTACTCAATGAGCGCGCCGCCGATGATGCCGCCTGCTACGACGATATAAGAGGCGATATTCAAGGTGGGTTCAGCGCTGGCAGAGGTGTAGTTCCCTACATAGGCTACAATCAGGGATACGGTAGCAAAGGCGGCGGAGCCGATGGCAAAGCCCTTGCCGATGGCC
>CAZPCH010000036.1:0-8837 GCA_964585055.1 uncultured Christensenella sp.
ACTGGATGAAAAAACTGGGCAGCAGGATGAAGCTCTGGCATATTAACGACAGGGGAAGCCGGAGCACAGGCCTCTCCATGACTCCCATCTTAAAGAGTGATTCTATGGAGCTGGGCACGGGCAACATGCCCTTGGACGCTTTGCTAAACCAGGCCAAAACTGCAGGCTGCGAGAGTGTTATTCTGGAAAGTCACCGTAACTGGATAGACAACAGCCCTTTGGAGAGCCTGCGCCTCAGCGCACAATACTTAAACAGGGAGATATAGCGTGGAACTGAAAAAGCATTTTATTACCACCGACAGGAACTATACGGAAGGGGCCGTTGAGGTTTTCAGCCAAAAGATTCCCTGCGGCCATGCAATAAAAGCAGTCCTGACCATTACGGCCTTGGGGCTTTATGAAGCTGAAATCAACGGAAAAAAGGTAGGGGAGTTCTGCTTTACGCCCGGGTATACGTATTATCCCAAGCACCTTCAGTATGAAGTGTACGATGTGACAAATCTGCTGGAAGAAGAGAACGTCCTGACGGTATATCTGGGGCAAGGGTGGTACTGCGGCCGCTTTCTACATGAGAACAAACAGCAGGTTTACGGGGAGAAAAGCGCCGTATCCTGGGAATTGAAGGTGGAGCATGCAGACGGATCTTCGTCTTCCTTTTTCTCCGACGATACTGCCGTACAGGCAGTAAAAAGCCCCTATGCCTATGCCGGTTTTTATGACGGAGAAGTCTATTATGCGGACGGCACTCAGGGGGAACCCCTTCCGCCCGTTAAATATACAGGATTCATCCCGGAGCATTGGAATGAGAGCACCATACACGTTCAGCTTCAGGAGTCAATCCCCGTACAATCCGTAATGCGGCGGGGGAATGTAACCATTCTGGACTTCGGACAGAACTTTGCAGGCATCATCGAGATTAATCCTTCCAAGATGGACGGACAGACACTGATGCTTCGTCACGGGGAAATATTGAATGCGGACGGAAGCTTGTATACGGCCAACCTGCGCAAAGCTAAAGCGGAAATTCAATATCATAAAGGAGCTGACAAACAAAAGTATCGTCCCCGTTTCACCTACATGGGCTTTCGCTATGCAGAGCTTTCCGGATGCTCCTATCAAGAAGGACTGCTGTGCGCCAGAGCGCTGCATACACAAATGGAGCGGACGGGGTATTTTACCTGTGAAAATGAGAAGGTACAGCGTCTGTACGAGAACCAGCTTTGGAGTCAAAGATCAAACTATATGGACGTGCCTACGGACTGCCCTCAACGGGATGAGCGCATGGGCTATCCCGGCGACGGGCAGGCCTATGTTCCTACGGGCGCTTACAACTATGACACGGAAGCCTTCTGGGCAAAATATTGCAAGGACATCCATTTTAGCCAAATGGACAATCGAGAAGGGTATGTTGGCCCCGTTATTCCCGCTCCGGGCCCTGCCGGCGTTGGGTTTCTCAATATGCTGGGCTGGGGCAATGCGGTAACCATTCTGCCTGAATTGCTGTATCGGCAATACGGCGAAGACAAGTATCTTTCCTCCATGTATGAAAACATGAAAGCCCATATAGACTGTGAGATTCGTCACATGGGCGGTCTGCTGGGGAAAAAGAATTTGTGGATTGCCCCCAACCTGGGGGATTGGCTGAGCCCGGGAAAGGACATTAAATTCATGGCCATGCACAACGGCCCCGTGTCCAATGCCTTCATTGTCAACGATTTGCGCATTTTTACTTGGATTGCAGAACGGCTGGGGAAAAAGGAAGATGTTGAACGTTACGGAGCACAGCTTGAGAAAACCCGTAAGGCATACATGGCCGCTTTTGTAAAAAAGGACGGCACCATGAAGGATGGGTATCAGGGCGCCTATGTCATGGCGCTGGAGATGGTGGTTCCAAAGGGAGCGCAGTGGGATTTTGTATTTTCCAAATTGGTTGAAAAAGTGCAGGCGGAAGGGATGCAAACAGGCTTTTTTGCTACGGCATATCTGCTTCCCATGCTGGCAGACAACGGGCAAAGCAAGCTTGCTTTTGATTTGCTGCTTCAGGAAAACTGTCCCGGCTGGATGTATCAAGTGAATAAAGGGGCTACCACCGTTTGGGAACGCTGGGATGCCATTCGTCCCGACGGAAAGGTAAATGAAGCGGATACAAACGGCAGCAACATGGTCTCCTTCAATCACTTTGCCTTAGGGAGCGTAGGCCGATTCTATTATGAATACATTTTGGGCATTCGTCCTGCGGCCCCCGGCTTTTCCAAAGTTCGCATTCAACCCTTTTTGGATGCCCGCATAGGGAATTTTTCCGGAAGCTATTTAAGCCGTCATGGACAAATCAGCGTTTCTTTTCAGGAGAATCGGCTGACAGTTTCCGTCCCCGTCAAGGCAGAAATCGTATTGCCTATGGGAGAAGTCCGTCAGGTGGAAGCCGGGACATACGCTTTCGACATTTCCTGAGACGTATTGCTTCCGTATATTTGCAGAGTCTTGCCAATCCAATGCGCTTGCCTTCAATTGCCATGGATTGACGGACTCTTTTTTTAAAAATCGAAGTGCCTTCGTTTCGACTTTGCAAAGACGGGGGAGAAGGGGTAAGATGGCTGCGGAACTCAAATTTGCATAAAAATGCATATAAAAACGAATTAATTGATGCTGAATGGTTGCAATTCTCTTTCCCATACGGTAAAATAAGGCAGAAAGAAAGGAACTTTCAGGAAAGGAAACGAACTCATGTTTACAGTGTATCATTTTATATGGCTGGCCATATGCCTGCTTTTTTGCGGCATAGCTTTATGGCAGCTAAAAAAGCATAAGCCTGCCTTGAAAAAGGTGTTGTCTTGGGCTTGCATCGGCTGCATTCTTTCGGAGACGGTCAAAACCCTAAGCGTTCTGGAAATGGTGCCTTCTGCCGACGGAACGTCCATGCATCTGTATCTGGAGATGCAGCATCTGCCTCTGCACCTATGCTCCATTCAGATTCTGTTCATCTTTTATTCCCGCTTTGCCAAGGAGAGCAAGGCCAAGGAAATCCTGCTGGCCTTCATGTACCCCTCCTGCACGCTGGGCGCATTCTTTGCCATTCTGCTTCCGTCCATCTTTTCTACCAGCATCGAGCCCTATCAGGCCTTTACCCATCCGCTGGCCTATCAGTTCTTCCTGTACCACGCCATGCTGGTGGTGCTGGGGCTGTACATTGCCATGTCCGGCGAAGTGAAAATCAGAGGAAAGCATTATTTCTACAGTCTTGGCATTCTGGGCGTGCTGGCCTTTATAAGCCTTTACTTAAACTCCATGTTCGCCGTACCCACCTATGCAAACGGTGAACTGATGAGCGTGGAGTATTCTACCAACTTCTTTTTCACTCAGAATACGCCCATCGGCATTGAGCTGTACACAAAGGGTCAATGGTTCCTCTATATGGCCATTATCCTCACCCTTGCTTTGGTGCTCATAGGACTGTTCTATCTCCCTTTCATTCTCAAAGAGCGAAAGAATGGAAAGTCTGCAAACGCACTTTAACATATGAGGAATGTATGATGCAGAAGAGCCAACGAAAATACGATTTGTATTGAGATGAAAACAAGTGTGCAAAATAAAGAACCCGGAAAAAGCATTTTCCGGGTTTTGTTATGGGGATTAGCCAGAGAAGTATAGTCAATAATTGTTTACTCTGGAACTAAGGAAGTGGTCTGCAAAAGGGTCACAAGGAGTGACGATTCGTATCCCCATCACAGCTCACTCCACAATGATGGTATAGGTTCTGGTACGGGAGTAACCATTGTGCCGGGTGTTTCCCGTTAGTACATCCGGTTCATCTTTTGTGTAGTGATAAGTCATAGAAATTGTTGCCGTGCCAGGCTCTATCCCTATTACGGTTGCTTTGTTATAGGTTCCAGACATATTGATGGCACTTCCACTACTGCTCCAGTCATAGGTGTGATACTTGGAACCAAACTCAGAATACACACAATGCAACACCACCGTATCCCCAACTTTAAGGCGAATTGTGGTATCCTCTGATACGGAAATTGTTTTCGTTTCGGAAGCCTCTATGGGTTCAGGCGTGGTGGGGTTATCCAATTCCCTCAGATTAACCGCCATAAGAGCTTCAACTTTGTTTCCGTTGAGGGTTTCTCCGTAAAGATAAAATACAGCATCTCCCTCGGCGTCATACTGCATGACCCGAAGCAGGAGCTTGCTGAACCCCTTGTAGTTTTCAGAGGAGAGCCTTGTGGAGCCGTTGGGCAAAAGTAAGGTGAGGGAAATATTCTCATCTGCCAGATTGTTCAGAAAAATACTCTCCTCATCCATAGACCGCTTGTCCCAGGAAAATTCCATCTCACCTTTGCCAAAGCCGTCCATGTAGAATCTGTATTCGTTTCGATTCTTCTTTTGCAGATTGTAAAGCTCTCCCGTCATGCTCTCTCCGTCCACAACAATAGTGGCTTCATTTTTCCCGGAGCGGAGCCGACCGTCCTCCGTGGTGTAGTATCCATCCTGATACAAAAGCCCGCTTTCCGCAGATTCTCCCAGAGTGTCTATTGCAACAACGCTGCCGTCCTGTCGAATACCCATGTCGCAAAGTTCCAGCCCCTTGACCACTTCCATCCACCAGCAGTTGTCGCTGTTGCTCCACCAAATGTCGATATGATTCTGCGCTTTTGTATATATGCCGCTTCGAGCAGCAAGTCCGCTTACATTATTGCTGACCAGCGCATACTCAATGAATTTGCCGCTGGAAATGCCTGTTCCCCGTCGATCATACTCCGCCGCCAAAGTAAAACCATTCTTACAAAGCATATCAATATATGCATTCAGCTCTGTTCTGTTACAATCAAGATAGTAGATAATATAGTCGCCGTAGCTGCCCATGTCCAGCGGATCGTAGTCAAACTGGATAGAACCGTTGCTCCAGTAGCGAATATCCTTTACTTCATTGCCTTTTTTCTCGAACAGGTAGGATAAATCCACGCCTTCAGTTACTTTCACGGAAGAAGCGGGAGCAGGGGGCGCATTTTCTGCTTCTTCACCAACGGTGTTTGCCTTGCCGCTGCTCTCAGAGGAAGCGGAGGCACTCTCGGACACCAGAACGATATTTTCGCTGACAGCAAACCGGACGCCGCCTCCATACCAGGCAATGTCCACAAAGGTATCCTGGGTTTCTCCGTAGAGAAGCCAGCGCCCTTTCTCCGCCAGGTCCTCCATAAGGGTGAAGCCAAATTCCTGGCACAGCGCAGCAGCATACTCGCTTATCAGTACCTTGGCGGTATCATCAGAGGTGTCTTCAAAGTCATAGTACAAGTGTCCGTACTCCTCTTTCATTGACCAGTTGACTCCCAGATAGCTTGCCATGTTGGGAATATACACTTCGCCATTGTACTGCTCCCTGCTTACAAAGTCAAAATGCGTACAGTCGCTATAGATAAGTCGAACCTCGCTGGATTCAGGAACAAATACTACGGAAATCTGCTCAGTGTAAAGAGAATCTTTAAGGGTTTCTTCTCCGTTGTAGCAGAAGTCATAGACCGTGTTTCCCGTAGATGTTGTCTCCTTGTTTGTACAGAGAAAGGGGTAGGCTGGGCTTTTGAGCAGGTTTATATATCCCTGAGCGGCGCTGAAAGCCCCTTCCCCCCCCTTATGTATATAATACGGAGGCTGTCACTGCTGTTTACTTCATCGGCAGTGAAATCTGAAAAATAGTACATGGGGTCGGGAATCTTTCCCGCCGCCTTGTTCGCAGAAATCACCGCAATGAGTATCGTCATCAGTGCTAACGCCAGCACACCACCGCCAATGAGTAGGAGCAGCTTTTTGTTCTTCTTGCGGAATAAACAAGGCTTTTTGTTCTTCTTGCGGAATAAACAAGGCTTTTTGTTGAGGGCTCCTTTTTTGGCAGGCTGAGTTTCCTCCTGCTTCTCTTCTTTTGCAGATGAAGGAGGCGGTACCGGAGTTTGCTTCTCCGACTCTGAGACGGCGGTTTGCTCATGGACAAAAATCTCGCTGCCGCAGTTCCAGCAAAATTTAGCACCTTCATTGACCTTTTTTCCACAGTTAGAACAGAACATGCTAGCCTCCAAAAAACGTTCATTTTTTATATATAATACCATGCCTGCAAGTGCAGAGCAAGGAGTTTCTTTTCAACAATCTCCGTCAGATTTTTGCACATAATGCAGAGAATGTTCATTGGAAGAAAGGGTAGGGGATTGTACCTATCATTGCAGAAGATAAATAGCTAAAGAAGGAAGCCAGTCTAAAGATTATGTCAACGGTTCATGCAGTCATAGCGTCATATAAAACGGAATCCTTCCATGGGGAAAAATATCTTGTGAAGACAAGAGAGATATGCTATACTTTGTACCAAATGAAACGGAGCGGCGTATGCGAATTTTAGGAATAGACCCGGGCTATGCCCTCATGGGGTACGGCCTTGTGGACAGAGACAGCCGGGGAAAATTTACGGTGGTGGATTACGGGGTAGTGGAGACTACTTCCGATGAGCCATTGCCGGAGCGTCTGGAACGGCTGTACAACGGCACACGCCAGCTTATCGAACTGTATCAGCCGGAGTGCGCCGTATTCGAAGAGCTGTTCTTCTATCGGAACACCACCACGGCCATTGCTGTAGGTGCCGGGCGTGGCGTTGCACTGTTGGCGGCACAGCAGAAGGGACTGCCTCTATATGAGTATACCCCCATGCAGATTAAGCTGTCGGTTACCGGAAACGGCCATGCGGACAAAACTCAGGTTCAGCACATGGTACGTCTGCTGTTGAATTTAAAGCAGACCCCTAAGCCTGACGATGCGGCCGATGCTTTGGCCGCCGCCATCTGTCACGGTTCCACCATGGGGCCTGCAGCAGAGGAATTCCGCATTCACTGAGTTTTATTTGGGGAGGATTGAGAATCCATGTATGCATACATTCGAGGGGTTGTAACGGAACTTACAAGCGATAAGGCCGTAGTGGAAGCCTGCGGCGTCGGATACGAGATGAACATCAGCGGTCTGACCTCCGGACGGCTTATTCTGGGCGAAGAAGCAAAGCTCTACACCCATCTCCACTTGGGCGACGGCATTCAGGCTCTGTACGGGTTCTATGACACGGAGGAACGGGACATGTTCCGCCAGCTAATCAGCATCTCCCGAGTGGGGCCAAAGCTCTCTCTTTCCATCCTGTCTTTCTTAGCTCCCGGAGACATTGCCGCCGCCGTCATTACCGATACACCCGCCGCCTTTGAGCGTGTGCCGGGCATGGGGAAGAAGACGGCTCAGCGTGTGATTTTGGAATTAAAAGAGCAGGTGAAAGCACAGAATATACCCGTAGCGGAAAGCAAAGGAAGCGCTGTTCCCGTAGCCGCCAACATGCAGGCGGAAGCTGTGGCCGCTTTAACCGCCTTAGGCTATGACGGTTTGACTGCGTCCAGAGCCGTAACCGCCGTTGAAGAAGCGAAAAACGTGGAAGAACTCATTACCAAAGCCTTGCGCAAGCTCGCCAGATAAAGACTGCAAAGGAGCCCTATGAAAGAGGACGATCGCATCATCACTTCCTCCCTGCGTCAGGAGGATGAAACAACGGAATACAGTCTGCGGCCTAAATTCCTTGCCGAGTATATCGGACAGGAACAGGTTAAAGAGCATATGTCCATCTATATTGAAGCCGCCAAGAACAGGGGAGAGTCTTTGGATCACTCCCTTCTCTACGGCCCTCCCGGTTTGGGGAAGACCACTCTGGCCGGCATTATTGCCAACGAGATGGGCGTAAATCTGAAGGTCACCAGCGGCCCTGCCATCAGTCATGCAGGGGATTTGGCGGCGATTCTAACCAATCTCGGTCCCGGGGACGTGCTGTTTATCGATGAAATCCATCGCTTGAATCCTGCAGTGGAAGAAGTGCTGTATCCCGCCATGGAGGATTATGCTCTGGATATCGTCATCGGAAAGGGCCCCGGCGCCAGAAGCATTCGGCTGGATTTGCCTAAGTTTACCCTCATTGGCGCCACCACCCGTTTGGGCATGCTATCTTCACCCTTGCGGGACCGCTTCGGCATTAAGGAACAGCTTCAGTTATACAGCCCCGAATCTTTGATGGAGATTATCCTTCGCTCCGCCGAGATTCTGCGCATCGGCATCGACGAGGAAGGGGCGCTGGAAATTGCCTCCCGTTCTCGGGGCACGCCCCGTATTGCCAACCGTCTTTTGCGTCGGGTGCGGGATTATGCCCAAGTCAAGGGCTCCGGAGCCGTGGATTGCACTACGGCGCAAAAGGCGCTGTCCATGCTGGCCATAGACGAGCTCGGGTTGGATGCCGTAGACAGAAGAATGCTGACGGCCATGATAGAAATATTCAAGGGCGGCCCTGTAGGCTTGGAGACCATTGCCGCATATACGGGAGAGGATGCCGGCACCGTAGAGGATGTGTATGAGCCTTACCTTTTGAAGCTGGGCTTTTTGGCCCGCACAAACAGGGGACGGGTGGTGCTTCCTGCCGCCTACAGCCATCTTGACTACCCGGTGCCCGTTCAAGCCGCTTTCGGCGCCCAGAGTAAGGGGGAGGAGTAACTATGTTTGGAAGAAAAAAGATTATTGAAGAGCAGAACCGAGTGATTGCTTCCCTGAAGGAGCGGGTGGAAGCACTGGAAAAGGAAAACGCAGAGCAGAAAGCGAAAATTGCGGAGTATCAGTCAATGGAGACCGCTATTTCCAGAGCCATGACCGATGCTTCTGCGGCCGCGGACAGAATTAAAGAGGATGCCAGAAAGGAGTCGGATGAACTCCACGAGTCTGCGCAAAAAAGTTTTCTGGCCTCCCAAAAGCAGGGGGAAGCCCTGGTGGCGGATGCCCACCGC